>DBDD01000135.1:2566-19467 GCA_002293365.1 Christensenella sp. UBA941
AAGTCGGCGGTTTCTATTGGGCGAATATCGGGCGAAAGAATCTGATTTTCTACGCCAAGCAAGAGCAAAGGCCGATCAAAGAGCGCGTCCAGATAGTCGAAATACTTGGCGACATGATCAAGGTAAAAAGCGCAAACCCCGACAAGACGGTTATAGTCGTCGAAGTCAAAGAAGTTTTCCGATAGTCCCCGCCCAAACAGTAAAAATTAGGAGGTTCCACCATGAAAACCAATATAGTCGCGGAAGTCCACAACGGGCGCGTCGTTTACTACGCCGAAACGCAGGACGCGCAAGGCCGGATAGTCGAGAGGCGCAGAGTAAGCGCCCGTGAAGCGTTCGCGGCTTAATCGCCGCTTCGCGTAATGTCGCCGGTAGTCGCAAGGCTCCGCCGGTTGCCAGCCCGGACAAAGACAGAGCACGCGAAAAATAGTCGATGGAGGTTACAAGAAATGTCATTCAATGAATTTTACGAAAAATGCCGCGCTCACGATTACGACAAGCGCCAGCCCGTAAAACACCCGTTGATGTTGGACGGCTACACGCTCAAATACGATAACGGCGATTTTTACGAGTTTATCGAAACGCTGATACCTGGGCGCAGGCCGGATTGGAACGGCAATTATTCGACGGACGATTTTACGTATGAATGCCGCTGGAACGGCGAAACAATTGAACCGGCGGCATAGTCGCGGAAAGGATTTGAAAAATGAATCAGTTTGCGGAGAATAGCTTTATCAGATATCCAGAACAGACCGCCGCCGTTATGCTTGCAGAGGCACAGCACGCGCCCGGCGTTTCCTGCCGGATGAACCCGCGCACATATCGCATCGAATACCTGACGGCAGACGGCGAACTCGTCCCGAATTACTCGCACTTCTTAAACTTGGCGCTCCATCGACACGGAGCCGCCTAATGCAGCCCGAACCGCTCCCATAGTCGCGACGGTCGGACGGTCACAAGCCCGTGAAAATTGCAGAGTGAGCGAGAATTTGAAAATCTATCCAATAGTTGTAGGAGGTCGGCGCAATGTACTTAACAAAAGAAAACGCGCACGAATACGAAGGGCAAACGCTTGACGCACACCGGCGCATGTTCCATCATTACCCGCTCAAAGTCGTAAGGGCGAAAAGCGGCGCTTTACTGGTTATGGATCGCGTCGGCGTGTGCATGGAGATTCCGCCAGAGCGCGACAGGTTCAACGCTATTCACTTTGATTTTATAGTCGCTGGAGGTCGAGAACATGGAAAACAAAACACGCGCCGAAATGCTCGAAGCGCTGGAGGACAAGAACGCGCTAACGCTGGTAAGCATCATCGAGAAATACGGCATGGAGCCGGACGACATACGCCGATTAGTCGAAAAGACGATAGGATGGTAAGCGGCCACAGCGCCGCAGCCTAAAGCAGCCGGATATAAAGTGAAAGTTAATGTGATAGTCGTAGGAGGTTGGAAGAATGTTGAAAATCGGTGATCGTGTAAATTTCAAAGACGATAACGGCGCTTGGAGCAAGAAGGTTTTTACCGTGACGGGGTTTATCACGGATGAACAAATGCAGAACGAGCTTGACGCGCAACATCATTACACACGGCTAAAGATTGGCGGCGGCTCCGAGAGCATTACCGAGCCGCTATACAAAAACAAAGACGAAATCAGAAACGTATATCTTAACTGGGATTGCCATTGGTTTCCGATTCAAGCGAAAAGATTGAGATTAGCGCAATAGTCGAAAGACGGGAGGACGCGAAGATGAAAAAATGGGAATTGCTTCAAAAATACAATAAACTTTTAGGCGAAAAGCGAATGACGAGGATCGACGGCATAAGCGGCAATAGCAATAAAGCGGATATCGAAAACGCCATTGCTTGCCTTGAATGCTCCGATGAACAACTTGACAAGTATTTGACCGTAATCGAGCTGAAATACCCCAACGTTCACCGCACGATTAGCGGTAACGGCGATTATAAACGGCATTTTCATAATAGGCTTTATGTCTACAATACAGCACGGTTTGTGCTTAATTACGCTTAATAAGGAGCGGCAAAATGAAACGAGAGTACAACATCAGCATCATAAAGCCCGGTATGGTTTTCGCGGGCAATCGGTCGGGCGATATCCATAACGAGATCATGAGCATCAGAAAAGAAAACGGCACGACAGGCCGTACAATGTGCGAGGTCGAGCAGTACGGCGCGACACTTGCGACGCAGAACCATAACAAGCGTATTACCTTCTTCGCCACCGAGATTATCCGGGCGCTCAATCGTGGTAACGCGCATGTGATTCTGGTTCGATAGTCGATAGAAGGAGGCGATAATATGCTAAATCAATACTGGATTCACTTCACACATAACGGCGAGAAATCGCAGACAAGGCAACAGGCCGAGAACGATGAACAAGCGATTTACAATGGCCTGTCGTTCGCGGGGCGCTGTTACCCGGACGAATTGATAGCGCTGTTGCACGCCGAACGTCTGACGACGGCCTAATAGTCGCGCCCCTTACCGCATGTTAGGGCTTCTGCTGCTTCGCGCCGGAGGCTCCATAGATGCTATAGGGTGAGCATCGGATAGTTGTAGAACGCGGGAGGGAATGAGATTATGAAAAAGTATATGATTGAACGCAGTAAGAAATTTGATACGGTCGTATGGGATATAGAACAGGTTGAAGGCTTTGTATTTAGCGGGACGTTGAAAGAGTGCCGCGAGTGGGTAAAGGCGCACGGTATACAAGTCGGGCCGAGCAAGCAATAGCTGCCAGCCGCGCTCAAAATGCACATCATAGTCGCGGAGCGGCGGGAAGGGAGGAACCAAAAATGCCTAACCAAGACAACATATCAGAGGCCGGATACATGGCCTCTGTTGAGGAATGGGACGAGCCGCAGCGGGCGCGCTATCCCGATCACAGCAAGCCGAGCCGCATCATAAACGGCGTTCGCGCTTATCGGTGTACCTGTTGCGGCCAGTATAAGCCAGAAAGCGGATTTTATAAAGATAGTCGCGTGCCGTGCGGCGTGCGGGATAAGTGCAAAGGGTGTTATCATAAGTGAGTGATAGTCGCGGAGGCGGCAGAGGAAGGAGCGGAGCGGATATGAACAATACCCCTGAATGGATAAGCGTCAATGACCGTATGCCAGAAGAATACGAAACGGTCATAGGCTGGGAGCCGCGCACAGGCGTAAGGCTCGTGCAAAACGTATTCGACGATATGGAGGACGTGACACACTGGATACCGCTGCCTGGCGCACCGACAGAGACGGAGGATACGAAATGACAATAGACCAAATCAACAGCGCGTATGGCCTTGATATAGTCGCAGCGCCCATAGAAAAGATTAAGCCCCGCGCTATAGAGTTGTGCGACGAGTACGCCGCCAAGCATGACGGCTACCGCGCTGGTGACGATATTGCAAGGGCGACTTTCGATGCGTTGCGGCGAATGTGGGAACTGGTAGGATAATCCTAACACTGGCCCAGCCCTTCACGGAGGGCTGTAGCGAGTGCTAAGATATGGGAATGAGCGTTGATGCGGGTTTACCCGCGAACACCGCGCCAGTTGTCGCCCCGGCGAGATGGTTTTAAGCGGAGTTTGAAAGGCGCGTAGTTGATGGTTTGGAAGCGCTCGGAATAGTTGTAGGGAGGAAAGATATGGCATACCTAAGAGACGGCGAAGTAGTGACCCGTTCGGAGTTTAACAAGATGTTTGACTATGACATAGCCGACCCTGAAACAAACGAGGTTGATGGAGCCGAACGCGCAGAGGCTATACGGCAAATGGAAAGCGGGCGGATAATTCGTGTCGGCAGGGATGAACGCGATATGCACAAATACCGGATAACGGAGTAGCGCCCTTAGTTGGGCGCTCGGTAGTCGCTGGGAGCAGCAAGAATTGTGGAAGGAGCATGAATTTATGACACGATTAACGAGACTGGCAGGATATCGCAATAACATACCGATCTACATAAGGAACACAGGCCAGTTGCGCGGCAGACCGTCAGCGCAAACCGTGTCCGACCTGATTGACCGGCTTGGGCCGTACGAGGACGCGGAGGAACACAAGCGGCTGCTTCATTTGCCCGATGGGTTTAAGGAACTTTGCGGCAAGATTGGCGACAGCGTGTATCTTGTCGAGAACGGCGATTTGAGCGAATGTTTGCTGTTTGGTATCTCATTCGACATGAACGCCGTCCCGTGCATGAACTTATCCGATAACGAGGGCGAACTTGTCACCACCTACGGCAAGGGCGGCGTACACAGCGACGTTGTGTTCGTGAAGCGCAGTATCGACAAACCGATTGAGGAATACGGCAGGTCGGTATTCTTGACCAAAGAGGAAGCTTGGGCGGCGCGGGAAGCGGAGTGCGTGGGCGCGGCGGCAAGCGTCAAATAGTTGCTGGCTGGCGGCTGGGTATGTGGGTAATAGTCGCTGGCGTGGAGCGATAAAGAGTCTATGTTAGATGCTTTTCTGGTAATCAATAGTTGACTTTTCGCGTTGCATAAAGTATACTAGAGAGGACAGGAAGGAGGCGAAAAATCATTGCAATAACAGGCAGACCGAAAGCGGAAAACCCAAAGATCGTAAACTACACCATTCGCCTCGACCGCGAGACAGACCGCAAATTGCGCGAATATTGCGAGGAAAATGGAACTACAAGAATTGAAGTAATCCGCGAAGGGATACGAACAGTCTTGAAGCGGAAAAAGAAGAAGTAGCCGGGTGAAAGCTTGGCGACCTACCCCGACTACTACAACGACAAACCGGCGAACGGCTTGACATGACCATTGTACTATGTCGTCCGTCTGGTTGCAAGATTGGATGGAGGATATTTACATGGGTATCACATACGGCTACGCTAGAACATCGACCATAGACCAGCATTTGGACAGGCAGTTAGCCGCACTCACGGCGGAAGGTGTCTCGCTTGAAAACATATTCACCGACCAAGCCAGCGGCAAGGACTTTAACCGTGGCGCGTATAAGGCGCTTGTCGGCACTCCTGATAGCCCCGGCGCGTTGCAAGAGGGCGACGTTCTGGTATTTCTAAGCCTTGACAGGATGGGCCGTGACTACGCGGAGATTCAGAACCAGTGGCGCTACATCACAAAAGAAATCGGCGCTGATATCAAGATTATCGACATGCCACTCCTGAATACGACCGTCAGCGGCGAAAGCCTCGACCGTACGTTCATTGCCGACCTGACTTTACAAATATTGTCATACGTAGCGGCCAAAGAGAGAGCCTTGATTAACGAGCGTATCCGTGCTGGCGTTGCCGTCGCCCGTGAACGCGGCGTATACGATAAGGCTAATCACAAGGGCAAGAAGCGGCAAATAGTCGATACTGACGCTTTCGAGGCCGCTTACAACCGATTCACCAACGGCGATATCTCGATTAAGGACGCAGCCGCGATGCTGGGCCTTGGGGAATTTACGGCCCGCAGGAGATTCAAGGAACGCGAGGCCGCTGGCACAGACTATGACCCGAACGCGATTCCGGCGTAGACCGCAGAAAGGACAAATATCATGTCAAACGTTATCCCCTTCCCCGCCATGAAAGTAGCCTTAACCCACCGCAACATTCGCGGCGAGGAATACGACGCAACCTATCGCCCCGGCGACGATTTCACTTGGAGCAATTCGGCCAACGGGAATCACGGCTGCGAGGATTCCGCAACCTTCCGCTTGCTTCCTGATGGGCGCTGGGAAGTCGTGGACGTAACCCACTGCCATAGTTGCTGGCAAGTCGGCCACGACAACGAGCATGAGTGCGCTTATCGCATTGGCGATATCGTGGACGTGCCGCCGACGGACGTATTATAGAAAAGGAGCGCACTTATGAACAACAGATACGTATACCGCGCAAAAGACCGCGACAAGGGCAAATGGGTAGTGGGCAGTTTGGTCGTTTTCAGCGATGAATACATGACGATCAAGGTTAATAATAACCGCGTCGGATTGGGCGCTAACAGCGTGTATGAGTTCAACCGTGATACGTTAGGCCAATGCACAGGAATGACCGTTGGTGGCTCGATACGTCACACGGGCTACTTGGATAAAGTTGCTTTCGAGGGCGATATACTGCGTAGTGGCAATGAAAAATACATCATTGTGTGGCTGGATTGGGCGGCGGGCTTTGGGATAAAAGATGTGGACAGCGAATACGTAGAGCCGCTTTGCATGATTCCTAGTTTTCTGCATATGGAAATTATAGGTAATATTCACGATAATGCTGAACTATTAAGCGCGCAGAAAGGAGCGCCACAATGAAAGAACGATACCTGTACCGCGCATGGCACAAAGAGCGCAAAGCGATGTACGACGTGCGCACGATTCTATGGGACGGCGGGAAACCGCAGCGGGTCGAAGTGTTTGCCGTGGGCCCCAATGATCTCTTCGAGCTGTTTTGGATCGAAGAGGTCGAATTGATGCAATGCACGGGCGAACGCGATAAATACGGCAAACTGATCTTTGACGGCGACATACTCCAGCCCGATGAATGGGACATTGCGCCGGTCAAGTGGGCGCTAAATGGCTGGTTTTTAAACAATTCCGACAATTACGAGCCGATCAACGACATCCCCGACGCGCTCATTATCGGAAATATTCACGATAACCCCGCTTTGCTGAATGCGCAGGAGGGAGCCTGACATGCGCCTAACCACCAAGCGCCCCAACATCACCCAATACAGTTTCCAATTCGAGCCAAGCGACCCAATTTTCATAAATTGCAATTGGGCCATCATCAACCTCGACCACGACACCTACACCATGACCGCGACAACAGATTGCGGCAATTATTCGTATAGTTGGCACGTTACGCCGTCAGAATCGTTCGCGCAACTTATGGCGCGGCTGGATCGCGAGTATTTACTTGATAAGGTTTCGACGGCTTGCGTGTTCGATTTTAAGGCAAGTAAGCGGCGGGCCGTAGAAGTCGCGGAGCATTGCGGCGAATACGGCAACGCCCACGCACTAAAGGATTTGGACGGGCGCGCTTGCCCGACAGAAGAATCATTTTTGCGCATAGTCAAAGATATCACAGACTGGGATTATGAGTCGATTCCGATTGAAAAACGTTATCTGGCTGGGGCGGTTGCGTTTGCGCGGCTATTCTGCGAGTATTTGCAGCCGGAATTGAGGAAGTCGCTGGCCGCGCAGAAGGGAGCCTAATATGGATAGATTTGATCTTTTAAAAGAGCGTGTCCAAAAGCGGCTTGCTGAATCCCAAAGCATGAAGCTTGGGTTTACCGATCTCGAAGCCGCCAGTATGGAGGGCTACGAGTCGGCGCTTGAATCGGTTCTGGATATGGCGAAGGAGGTTGAGGACGCTGCCGCCGACGAACCAACCGTAGTCGTTCGCTGCAAAAGCTGCGTTCAAATCGTCCAAGACAGGAACGTTGGCCTATATTGCCATTTGTTCCGGCAATATCGGAATGCGGAGGATTATTGCAGTAGCGGCGAAGCGAAGGAGGTCGGCTGATTATGGAATTATTACCTTGCCCGTTTTGCGGCGGCGAAGCCAAATATCATGGCAGCGAAGATATGGTGCGTATCGAGTGCAAAGCTTGCGGCGCGAATCCTTCTGGCTGGTGGGACGAGACGGAAGACGCGGTGAAGGAGTGGAATCAGCGCGCGCCAGGATGGATCGGCGTTGAAAACGAGTTGCCGAAAGACCGCGTACTATGCGTTGCTGGCGAAGCGTTGATGGTAGGCGAAATCATCCCGCAAAAGACGCCCGACCGTGGATATTGGGCGCGGAGCGAGGGCGAGTATTTGCATGGCGTTACCCACTGGATGAAACTGCCGCCGTTGCCAAATTCGGAGGTCGCCAATGCCCGCTAGAGTCCAGCGCCGCCGCAAAAAAGGCTGGCGTATGCCGGACAATTGCGTTTACGTTGGTCGCGGCACGATTTGGGGCAATCCGTTCAAGGGCGAAGATGCCGCCGAGAAGTACCGGGAGGCGTTTCGACGAAAACACAATATATTGTATTTAAGATTGCAATCATCCACTATATGTAGTATAATAAATATAGGTGGAGCAAGCGCCTACAAAATATAGACTAAACGGCGTGGCCGTCAGTCGATACGACCCCTTAGCTGGCTTGCTCCCAGCGACGGGGTTCTTTTATTGGCCGCGCTAGGAGCTTTTGTAATGAGACCCGTAGACTATTCTCTGTTGACAGAAAAACGCTGTTCCCGTTGTGGACAAACAAAACCGGTGTCCGAGTTTAACAAATATACTGATGCCGCCGCCCCCATAAATGGCTGGAGATACTATTCTCGATGTATTGAGTGTAGCAAGGAGGGTTGCCGGGAATACGGCGCAAAGACAAGGAACAGAAGGAATGAGCGCCTAAGGAATTGGCGGAAGAAGAATCCCGATAAGGCTCGGGCTGGCAACAGGAGGAAAATCTTGCGTTACAAATACGGAATCACTGAACAGGACTATGATAATATGGCTTGCAGGCAAGGCCATAAATGCATTCTGTGTGGACGAGAGATGAAGCTAGTTGTTGACCACTGTCATAAGACGGGACGGGTTCGCGGGCTGCTGTGCAACAGATGCAATACGACTCTTGGTTGGGTTGAATCTCGGCCAGACATGCTGGAGAAGATCGTTCATTATCTAGTGCCGTCGGCTGATTGTCATGCGGACGTGCTTTTGGAGATTGCGAATGAGGGAGTTGAGTCACATGCCGAATAAGGATTGGATTAAGAACCTGAAACCCGGCGATCAGGTTACAATAAATGGCAAATACGTAAAACTTGTTGAGCGCGTCACGCCGTCGGGCAGGATTGTGGTTGGCGGCGCGACATACAATTCAGACGGGAGTATGCGGGGCGGTAGCTCATGGAATCACAGTTGGCTAGTGGAGGCCACTCCCGATATTATTGAGCGCATAACGAGCAAGGAAACGATCGACAGGGCGCGACAGTTGGCGAGGCAAGTCTGCGAAGGAAAGATTGACGTTGATTTGCAACAGGCGCAATCGCTAATCGACTTGATATCTGGATGGAACGAGGAGGCCGCATGAAAGCATCGGACATAGTCGTGGGCGGCGTGTACTCGAACGGCAAAGGCCGCGTCAGGAAGGTAACGGCGCGCGGCCCGGAATATAAGTTTTACGAGAGCGCCGCCGATACCGATTGCGTCCAGTACAGCATCTTGAAGGGCGGTTCGTCCGGGGATTATGCAAGCGATACGCACGGGCACAATATGTCGGTTGCGTCGTTCGCGGTGTGGGCAAAGGAACGAAAAGACAGCACGGCGGCGCGGAATGGTGTATAATGGTTGCGGATGGAATGCGTGATTACGATACGCTTCAAGTTCCCGCCACCCGCCACAGGTTGACCGCACAGTGCGTTTTCGGAGAGAGGCGTGGAATCTACCAGGGAAGTGTAACCGCCGCACAGTAGCGATTCTGGCGGCGGTCGTAGCGGCTATGTTTGACAGCGTACATTGCTTCTTTTGTGCTCCAACTGAATCCAAGGTGGACTCGCTCGACTGGAAGCCCGAGCGTACGGCGGATCAGATCGTGGCGGAATGCGTACAAAAGCTTTCCCCCGGCGCAATAATCCTTTGTCATAACAATGGCTTTAAAATCGAAGAATACCTACCGCGCCTCATAAAAGAAATTAAAGCCGAGGGGTATTCGTTTGCGCCTATTTCGGAGCTTTTGCATACGGGCGTAACAAAAATCGACGCAAGCGGCGTCCAATGGCCGGCGTCGTAACCGTACGTCCGTAATTCAATATTATTTCGCGAAGCGCATGGCGCGCCGGAGTTGTCCGATGTATAATAGCGTCGGGCGGCGATTTGGCGCGCTTACGCTATGTATAAAGCAAGGAGCCACAAATGAAATACTTGGATTTACGAAGCGATACGGTTACAATGCCTACGCCCGATATGCGCCGGGCTATGATGGAGTGCGACGTCGGGGACGACGTATACGGCGACGACCCTACAGTCAAGCGGCTCGAAGCTATGGCTGCTGAAGCCATGGGAAAAGAGGCCGCGCTTTTCGTCATATCCGGAACGATGGGCAATCAGGTTTCTATCATGACGCACACGCAATACGGGAACGAAATAATCGCCGGTGCGCAAAGCCATATCGTTCGCCATGAATGCGGCGCCGCCGCGAGACTTTCGGGCGTATCATACGCGCTGGCGGACAATAGCGATACGTTTATTTACGCCGAAGACGTCCGCCGCCTATATCGCGAACAAAATATACACTTCCCTAATACAGGGCTGCTGTGCTTGGAAAACGCGCTGTGCAACGGCGACGTCGTCCCTCTCGATATTTTATACGCCGCCTGCGACGCGGCCCACGAGCTGAATATTCCCGTACATTTAGACGGTGCGCGCGTTTTCAACGCCGCCATTGCTCTGGGCTGCGAGGCAAAAGATATCACCGCGCGCTGCGATTCCGTTTCGTTTTGCATATCAAAGGGGCTGTGCGCGCCTGTCGGGGCGTTGATTTGCGGTTCAGGAGCGTTTATAGAAAAAGCGCGCGGTATGCGCAAAATCGTCGGCGGCGGCGCGCGCCAAGCCGGCGTTTTAGCGGCATGCGGAATATTAGCGATCGATGTGATGGCCAAGCGCTTAAAGGCTGACCATGATAACGCTCGCTTGCTCGCAGAAAAGCTTTGTGCTCTCCCGGATATTTCAGTCGATATGGATAAGCAAAAAATCAACATGGTCTTCTGGAAAGCCGCCAATCCAAAATTCAGTTCCGGCGATTTTTGTAAATTTATGCTGGTACGAGGCATAAAGGTTTCTGGCTCGCGCGGCGAGGCATATCGGTTCGCCGTCCACAACGATATTAAAAGGGTCGAGATCGATACAATAATCGGGCATATGAGCGACTATATACAAAGTATCGCCTGATTTGCGCTTTAGCATTCGCTCATATTTTCATAAAATCCGCGCAAACTAGCCTTATCAATTAAGGTCGTTATTATGGCGGCTATATTATGTTAGGAGATTGCGCGAATGAATAATCCCGGTTTGCGTTGCAGCGTTACGAGCTGCGCCCATAACAGGCATGGCAACGATTGCGCCTTGCAGAAAATCAACATCGCTCCTTGCCGAGACAGCCACAGCCATTCGGGCCATGAAAGCATGTGCGGCAGCTACACAGCAAAATGACGCTGTTGAAAGCGCGGTAGGCGGCCGGAAATTACCGCTTGCCGCGCTTCGCCTCTTTGTTAACTTTCATGGGCAATATTGCGCAATTTGACAAATTTAGATATACTGTCCATATCATACAAGATTGATATACGTGTGAGGATGGATAGAATGCGCTGTAAAGCTTGTGGAACCGAAAACGAAAGCTACATGGAGTTTTGCGTAAAATGCGCCGAGGAGCTGCCGCGTGTTAGTGTGGCGGCGCAAGCGCCCTCCGCTCCCGCCGCGCCGGCGCAGCCGAACAATATAAGCGATTTCTCGTTCGACGAGTTCGATCCCCAGCCCTACGACTACCGCCTGCCATATCGGCCTACGCGCGGTTTTCCTGAAGGCTATGAACGCCCAAAGGCATCTGAAAACGCGCCCCGGCGTTCCATAGAAACTTCTCCCGAACAATATCAGCAGCGGCCCTCCCCCGCCTACGAGCCGCCTGTTCGGCCTGTTCCGCGCCTAAGCAAACAGATGATGCCGCCCATTCCCGAACCCCAGGAGCGTACGATCGACGTTCCGATAATACGCATTTCCGATCCATATGTTCCTCCGCAGCCGGCCCAGCCTCAACAGCACGTTTACGCCCCGCAGACGCCTCCGCCAGCCGAACCGGACAAGCCTCTCGTCCCGGTGCCGCTGCCTGCCGCACCCCAGGCAGTCGATGAACCCAAAAGCGAGCCGATTCAAGAAATTGACGAGCCGCCGGTTTCAATTAGCAAAAGAAAATCCAAGCAGCCCACGCCGCCTAAAAAATCGCGCGGGAGGAAGCGCGGCTATGACGACGATTATGAAGACGATTTTGACGACGACGAACAGCCCCAAAGAGGCGGCGCGCTTATGGTCGTGCTCTACATTTCGATAGCCGTATTGTTGCTCGCGGCCGTTTGGTTCGCGGGGAGCTATATAAACGAAGAATACGGCAGCGTCAGCAATTTCATCGAATCCGTATTTGGATCTGGCGATCCTGCCGATCCAAACGCTTCGCCCGCCGATAAAGTCCGCGTCGAGATTCAGCCCACGACATACGAAGGCGACCCTGTACATCAGCTCACCTTCTACGGCGAAAGCGGCCAGCAGATTGAGCTGCCGGATATAGGTCTCCAGCATATAAGCAAGACGTATACCATCCCTCCCGCTAAATCCCAGCAAGTTTTGGCGCCGGATAGATTATTCATTCCCGAAGAGCCGGACGAGTCGACGCCGGAAGAAATCCCCGTTAAGCTCGCAGCGAACCTCATAGACGCCGACGGCCAGTCCTTTCCATTGGATATCCCAGAATTCACCGTTAAGGTTCCACAGGCGACGCTCGAGCTCTCGCAGCCTGGCGCGACAAACGTTACGCTTGAAGAGCCTATGCTAACCATTGCGGGCAAAGTATCGACGGATGCACGCCTTTTCATCGACGGTTCAGACGCGTCAAACGCGCTCGACGCCCTCGGCAATTTCTCCTACACTTACGAAATCACCGAATACGGCGAGCGTACGATAGTCCTCGAAGCCCGCGCGCTTTATCAGCGCCCCCAAAAGGCAGAGATCGTTATTAGCTATGTAAAACGCGACGTCGCCATAACCGTGGAAGGCGCGGTGCCAGACGCGGCCGATCCTTATAAGGGCGTTCTTGAGGGAACAACAGAAGAAACCATCGAAGTCAGCGGAACATTTGAAGCGGGCGCTCAGGTTACGATCGATGGCGCGCTCGAAGGGGATCCGACGGTGGATTCGGACGCCGGCACGTACTCGTTTGTCGGCATACTCGAAGGCTACGGCTTAAAAACATTTAATATCAACGCCTCAAAGGACGGCGCGACGTCGAGTTTCGAGCTTAGCGTCGAAAAGAAGCCAGACGTCGATGAGTATACGCCCGAAGCCCGCGAGATGAACTACGAGTCGCTAACAGAAAACGCAGACGAGCAAATTGAACGCATCTATATTTGCAACGGCACGATAACTGAGATCATCCAACAGACGCCGTATCCTGTATTCATATTTAACGTAGGCGATGAAGAGGAGCCGCAAAACATCCTCATGGAATACTACGGCACAACGCCGCTCGATACGGAAAAAGAATACCGCATATACGGCGACGTCGCGGGCATGGATGCCGAGCGGAGCCTCCCGAAGCTTTACGCGAGGTTTATCTACGAACGATGAACCTACTACACGTATACTTTGGCTCGGGCAAAGGGAAAACCACCGCCGCGCTTGGATTGGCGCTTCGCGCCGCCGGTCACGGCCAAAAGGTCGTCATAGTACAGTTTTTAAAGGGCAGGCCATCGGGTGAGCTAGGCCCGCTCGCGCTAATCGATAAGATCACCGTCCTGCGAGGCCAAGCGTCGCCGCGTTTCTCCAAGCAAATGACCCCCGGAGAACGCGAACAGACGCGCCTGATTCACGACGAAAACCTAAAAAGAGCGATCGGGCTAATCGACAACGGCGAATGCGATTTATTGGTGCTGGACGAAGCGCTAGACGCTTATATGCTTGGAATGCTCGACGAAGCGCTGCTGCGCGGCTTGCTTGAAGAAGACCCGTTGTGCGCCGAGCTGGTCATAACAGGGCATGCTCCGGTCGATTGGATAATGAACCGCGCGGATTATGTGACGGAGATGGTTAAAGTCAAACATCCGTACGATGACGGAGTTAAAGCCCGGGCTGGGATCGAATATTGATGTAGGGACGCCATACATGGCGTCCGTGACCTCCTGTATGCGTTGACCGATATCGCGGACACGATATATCGTGTCCCTACATCTTGACAAATGGCAATGCAAATGGCATATTATTATCAGATAATATTAGATTGGAGTTGAAAGGATGCGCAATACTTCTTGCTAACAAATATTAGGCGTTGGAATCAAATCATACTTTGCGTGTAGGTTTGTTTTCTGCGTCGGCAAGAAGATCGCATCCTGTAAATATAATCGGCCATAGCGTCCACATGGACGGCTCCGGCATCGCGAGGCATCTTCTTGCGGTGTTTTTTGTTTTCGTGGAGGAAGCTATTATGGCATTGATCGACATATCGCGTTTAACGTTCGCCTACGACGGCGCATATGACAATATTTTCGAAGACGTGTCCTTCCAGATCGATACCGATTGGCGGCTCGGCTTTACNNGGGCGCAACGGGCGCGGCAAAACGACGTTTTTGAATCTCCTTTTGGGTAAATACGAGTATAAAGGCGGCATATTTTCGCCGGTAAGCTTCGAATACTTTCCTTTTGAAGTACGAAATCCTAGAAAGGATACGATCGCTTGCCTATATGAGGTAAATACGGACTTCGAGCTTTGGGAGTTAAACCGCGAGCTTTCGCTGTTAGGTATGGATGAAAGCGCGCTGTACAGACCGTTTGAAACGCTCTCAAACGGCGAGCGTACGAAGGCGCTCCTGGCGGCCCTTTCGCTAAAGGAGAACCGTTTTTTGCTCATTGACGAGCCGACGAACCATTTGGATTTAAACGCGCGCAGAATCGTAAGCGACTATCTAAAGCGCAAGAAGGGCTTCATACTCGTTTCACATGATCGGGCGTTTATGGACAACTGCGTCGACCATATTCTCTCGATCAACCGCGCGGACATCGAGATACAAAGAGGCAATTTCTCGTCTTTCTGGGCAAATAAGCTAGCGCGCGACAATTACGAGCTTGCGGAGAACGAGCGCTTGAAAAAGGACATAAAACGTCTCTCCGAGGCGGCAAAACGCACGGCGCGCTGGTCCGACAAGGCCGAGGCGACGAAGATCGGCGAACACGCGGGCGACCGCGGGTTCATCGGCCATAAAGCCGCAAAGATGATGAAACGCTCTAAGGCGACGGAGGTCAGGCGTCAGGAAGCCTTAGAACAGAAGTCCGCGCTGCTGAAAAACCTCGATAGCGCTGATAGCCTAAAATTAGCGCCGCTCGTGTACCATTCCGGGTTTGTCGCTATGGCTCGGGGTCTGAGCGTCTCCTATGGCGAAAACGCCGTATTCGAAGGGCTGAATTTCTCCGTCGAGCGCGGAGAGCGCGTGGCGCTCATCGGCCCAAACGGCAGCGGAAAATCGAGCGTTTTGAAGCTGTTGCTTGGAGAAGCTCTCCCCCACACCGGCGAAATTCGCGTCGGCAGCGGCGTTAAGCTTTCGTATGTTTCGCAGGATACGTCGTTTCTATCAGGCGATTTGCGCTCGTTTGCTATCGAACACGGTATCGACGAAAGCCTATTCAAGGCGATTTTGCGTAAGCTGGATTTCTCACGGACACAGTTCGATAAGCTTTTGGAAGACTTCAGCGAAGGGCAGAAGAAGAAGGTGCTAATCGCCAAGAGCCTTTGCGAAAGCGCGCATTTGTACCTTTGGGATGAGCCGCTGAACTTTATCGACGTGCTGTCACGCATGCAGATCGAGGAGCTTTTGCTCGAATACGCGCCGACGATGATCTTTGTGGAGCACGACGAGGCGTTTGTGGATAGACTTGCGACGAAACATGTTATTCTCTAATCATGTAGGGGAGCACAGTGTGCTCCCGCAGTTAACATGAATGCCAAATTATAGGGTCACGGGCGAACACTGTTCGCCCCTACAACAATGCGTCATAGCGTTTCACAGCATGTTCTGCGGATTGATCTCCAAGCGCAGCTCCGGGTTTTGCAAAACGTAGCTTTGCACGACGCGGATATGCTCGCGGATATATTCGCCGTTTTTAAGCTTGATTAGTACCATATAGCGATAGCGCTTTTTTATAAGCTTGATGGGCGCGGGAGAGGCCATAACGTATAATACGTCCTGCTGCGTGCCGCCGCCGCGCGTTTGATGCAGTGCCGCAGTGATTTCCTCTTGACATATTTGCGCCGCTTGCGCAAGAGGCTCGTCCGAATCGCCTTCGAGCATAAGGCGTATAAACGTGGTAAACGGCGGCAGCTCGCAAAGCTCTCTCCGCGCGATTTCTTCGGCGTAGAAGCCCTTGTAGTCGTGCTCCTTCGCGTATAGTATGCTCGGGTGATTCGGCGAATACGTCTGCACGACTACCTTCCCCGCGAAGCGTTCGCGCCCGGCGCGCCCCGCGACCTGCGTAACGAGCTGGAACGTGCGCTCGGCGCTACGGTAATCGGGAATACGCAGCGAGCCGTCCGCCGCGATTACGCCTACGAGTGTCACTTCCGGGAAATCAAGCCCTTTGGCGATCATCTGCGTACCAATGAGCGCCTGAGCCTTGCGGAGCGAAAAATCTTGCAATATCTTCAAATGCGCGTCCTTTGCGCGCGTAGTGTCAAAGTCCATACGCAGCGTAGAAACGTCTGGAAAGTAGCGCTTGAGCTGTTCCTCGACCTGCTGGGTACCCGTACCGAAGTGCTTCAGATACGGCTTCCCACAGCCTGGGCAGACGCTCGGCACGGGGTATTCCTTGCCGCAATAATGGCACTTAGCCGTCTCGTCCGTGCGATGATACGTCAAGGATACGTCGCAGGAATCGCACTTTAGCGAAAACCCGCAGCCCCGGCAGAAGATAAACGTCGAATAGCCGCGCCTGTTTATGAAAAGTATGATCTGCCGCCCCTCGGAGAGCGCGAGCTTGATTTCCCGGTATAGCCGCGAGGAAAATATCGTGCGGTTGCCCCGCGCGAGCTCCTCGCGCATGTCCGCGATTTCGACGTTTGGCAGCGGCTTATCCGCTATCCGCTCGGGCATTTCGATAAGCTCGTATTGGCCCTTAGTCATTTGATAATACGTTTCGAGCGAGGGCGTCGCGC
>DBDD01000025.1 GCA_002293365.1 Christensenella sp. UBA941
TGGAGCGTATATTCCTTGCCGCCCGAAATGCCGTTGGCTTCCTTCCAGCCGCCTTCTTTTGTGCGCATGCCGACGACGGTATTGAAGCTGAATTCTTCGCCGGGCAGGACGACCGTGCCGTTTAATATACCCGCGGCTTTATCGATATTGAAGCAGCGGTTGTTTACCGTTTCGTCCGAGGTACTGTAGCGGAAGCGCGTTTGGTACGTCGCGCGCCTTTTGGTATTTGCACGAAGGTATTCGGCGTCCATTTGAGGCTTAATCTCAGTATATTCAGGCGAAACCTCGCCGGAGTATTCGCCGGAATTAAAGAGTTCTATGAGCTTATCCGCCACGGCCCCGGAATTGAGCTCGCGGCCGTTTTCGCCGTCTGTAATTTCGAAGCGCGCGTCTATTTCTTCTGTCAGAATCGGCGTCACCGTCGGCTCGACGGGCGCGGTGTTCAGTTCACCGGCAAACGTCGAGATTTTGGAAACGAGCGCCTCGCGGTCTACCGAAAGGTTGATTTTAAAATCCTGCCCGGCCGCAAGCGAGTGCTCCTCTTGGCCGCCCAATTGTCCGGGTGAATATTTCATAGCCGCCTGAAGCGCTTCTTCCAAGTCGCCGCTTACGCGCATATCATCGCTCGAAATCGGCTTGCTTACGTCGCCGTCTTTGAGCGTGTAGCCGATTTCGCCTATCCGCGCGTCGAGCGCTTTTTCAACCTCTTGGCGGCCTTGCTCGTATGTCTTGCCGCCAAGCGAAACGCCGTCGACAGTAACGCCCTCCGCGAATACCGATTCCGGATCGGGTGTAACGACCGGAACAGGGGCGTCGCCGTCATCCACGCTGACGACGGGCTTATCGCCGTTCATCGCAGTTATTATCACAACCAATACGATGGCCAGCATTGCGATCAGCGCGCCTAAAGCCACCATATAAAAGCGTTTTTGGGCTTTTCTTTTCGCCATTTCTTCACTCCACAACCATTATCTTACAGGATTGCGCGCCAATACACGCCGCCGGCCCACCTATCCAATATGATAATAATACCCTTTTGGCTTGGACGCAAGCACTGATTATGAATTTAACAAAAAAATGTGTCCGAAGTGTGAATATTCGACAGAAATTGTACTATTTAACGCCACCGTCATTTTTGGCGCTTCCAAGCGCGCGCTCCGCGATCATTTCAGCCAGCGCTTCGAGTATTCGCGCGCTTAGCGCCTCGTCCAGCTCGGCGGGCAAAACGGGCGTAATCATATCGCATCCCTCCGGGGGAATGTATGCTTGTCCGCGATGGGATATTCTTTGGTATCGTTAAATCGACGCCATTTCGCCTTCCTGAGGGTAGGCGCTGCGCGGCGACGGAATTTCCGGCCTCGCGTACGCTATAGCGCCCTCGAACATCGGGCGGTATACGACCTTGCCGTTTATGGCCGAAGCGTCGATCATCATGCCGTTGCCGGCGTAGATTCCTACATGTGAAATATTCTTGTAGCGCCCGTTATTCTTGAAGGAGTAGAAGATCAAATCGCCGGGTTTTAGCTCTTCTTTTGTAACGTTAAGCCCCTGTTCTTCCAGTTCTTTTAGCTGTGCGGCGGCCGTACGCGGTAATTCTATCCCGGCGGCGCGGTAGCACCAGCGCGTTAGATAGCTGCAATCGGTATAGTCTTCGCTGCCCGCCCTCTTTTGGCTGTATGGATCTCCAAGGCGCGTGAGCGCGGATTCGATGATATTGGCGTTCGTGGCGAAGTTGGGAATCGTCTTGGCAACCTCTTGCGCCTGGGCTTGGGCTTCCTCTGAATCGCCGGCTGTGTATACCTGCTCGACTTGCGCAAGCGACGAATCGTCGCGGCCCATGAGCAGGTACATGAGGATTATGGAAAGGATACCCGAGCTAGGGTCTTCCATCCCGCTCGATAACATCAGGCTCATTACGCTTTGCATCGCCATCGAAGGATCCGCGGCAAGCGTATCACCCGATACGCCGGCCGACGGCAGCATAGCGCCGGACAGATAATCCGCAAAAACCTCGCCGCCGGAACTCGCGCCGGGATACGGCGTTTGCGATGAAGTCTTCGACGCGTAATTGGTATTGATACTGTCGACTGAATACTGCATGAGAGCCCCCAAACGCGAAAATGGACTTATTTACATATATCGGAACAATTCTACATACAGTTTAATACTTTATGAGTTTTTATTCAATATTTAACAGGCGTATCATTTCTTTTTCAGATTCGTAAACCCGCTCGGCCATGAATTGAACAAAAATAGAAGAATTCCCGGACTTTTGATACGCGTGAATCCCCGCGAGGTATTCGGCTCGGAGAACGGGCGGCACGATCGCGAGCATATAGCCGTCCTGTATCAGCGAAAGGTTCGTCAAAAGACGCGCAACGCGCCCGTTGCCGTCGACAAACGGATGAATCGACACGAATTTTAGGTGCAGCATGGCGGCAAACGCGATGGGATGAAGACTGTTCCGTTCGGTTTTCATCCATATTTCCAACTCGCGCATAAGCGCGTCCAGTTCTTCCGGCGCGGGAAAGCGATAGTCCGATCCCGTAACGACGACGCTGCGATCACGCCAAACGCCAGCCTGCTTCTCGTCAATGGATTTGTAGAACAGGCGATGCATTGCCTTTATATCGTTTGCAGTAATCCTTGGTTCGCGCGCGAGGCCAAACATATAATCGTAGGCTGCCCCGTGGCCGACGGCTTCGTATATTTCGCGAAGCGGATGCCCCGCGACGGTCAGCCCGTCTTCCAGCAGCACCTTCGT
>DBDD01000252.1 GCA_002293365.1 Christensenella sp. UBA941
CGGGCGAACGCAGTTCGCCCGCCATACATCACGGGCGAACGCAGTTCGCCCCTACAGAAATTCGAATTATTCAGGGTTTGCCTAAGTCCATATATTACGGCCTTACCAGCGCCACGTAGGTTTCCCAGCCGTCCCACCATGTCAGTATGCCGAGCGCGTATTTGCGTACAAATAGCGGCCCACGATGTCGTCAAGGTTCAGCCGCTTGGCCGCCGCAGCGTTCGCCCCCGGGGCGAGCAGCAGCGCGCCGATCATAATCAGCGCAATTAACCGAGCGAATTTTTTCGCGCCTTTGGATGTGTTGTTTGTCATCGTGGTTTCCTCCTAATAGTTAATTAGCACTATTAATGATAGTTTTTATTTCAATTGCATCCATCGATATTAATGCTATCAACTGGTTTCTTAAAATGACCGTGCCAAATACTTGTCATAATTCATGCCATCGCATAGCGCTCCCTTGGCTAAATCATACAGCAATAACAGCATTAAGAACCATGACATATTAATTTGTCCGTGACAAATCGACTTGAATCTGTCAATATTGTTGTGATTGCCCGTCCAGCGTGCTATGATTGTAGTGTAATTCGACTATACCATAATATTACATAAATGTAAATCAAGTACACGTTAAAAAGGAGAGGGCTTCCTTGCTGCTGCATGAAAAACTGTCTGCATTACAACAGGCATTGAACGTCAAAAACGCGACCCTCGCCCGCGAATCGGGCCTGGACGCTGCTTCGGTCAGCCGTTTCCTACAGGGCAAGCGGTTATTCCCCTATAAATACCTGCCCATGCTGTGCCAGGCGATGGCGCGCCTGTTTCCCGATGGGGTTCCGGGCGCGGCTTTGCCCGAAGAGCTGCGCGAAAAAACGGGCGACGGGCATATAGAAGCCGGGGCGCTGTCGGAAGCCGCGCTCGCTTGGCTTTCGGACAGCCCGGAGTACCGGAAAAAGCGTTTCGGCGCGAAAGATAGAAAGAGCGACAAGAAGGCTGCGCGGAAGAATTCGTCGTCATCGATGAAAGTCTTTGGCGAAAAGCTATCCTTGCTCATGGATATAGCGGGCGTATCGGGGGCGCAGCTCTCCGCCGCGCTCTATATCGACCCTTCCCTGATATATAAATACCGCATCGGCTCCCGTTCGCCCAAAAAGGAGACGCTGGACGGGATTTCGGCTTATATATGTTCGCGAATAACGAACGCCGATACGCGCGCGCGCATGCTGGCTTCCGCCGGTATCGCAAATACCGGCGATATGACTGCGGAGGAATTTCATGAAAAGATAAACGCTTGGCTTCAAGAGGATCAAGTTCTGGATGTTTCCGTATTGGGTTCGCTGCTGGAAACCATAAACGACTTCAGCTATTTCGGCGGCAACGCGGGCGTTATTCCGCTTGAAGAGATTGCGCCGCTCGCGGGAGACGTTACGCACAACGAATCGTTTTGGGGCATAGAGGGAATGCGCCAAGCTGCCACGCGCTATTTATACTACGCGGCGACGCTGGACGCCCCGGTCACGATGTATATTTGTACGACGTCCACGCTTGATTTCCTGACGATGGACTTAAAATGGAAGGCGGTTTGGGGTTCGCTCATGGTGCATTGCCTTACCAAAGGGCATACCATTAAGATGATCCACAACATGTACGACCGCAACGTATCAGAGATAGTCGAGGCGCTGGAATCGTTCGGGCCATTATATATGGTCGGGCGCATGGAGCCTTATATCTTCAAGATGCAGCAGAGTACGACCATACGCCACACGATATATCTGATCGAGGATCACGCGGTCGTCACTGCGAGCTACGCGGAAGGGCAGGATGACGTTGGGGAGTACGTCTACAGCACCGAGCCGCAGCGCCTGATCGCCCAAAAGAAGCATTTCGAAGCCCTGTTGGCGGATTGCGTAAGCTTGGCGGATATATACCGGAGCGACGACTCCATGGAGGGCTTCGACATACGTTTGGGCCGTTTTTGGGGGCTGCCGGGCGGCGCGACGCTGCTTGAGCCGTCGCTTTCGCTTTTTACTATGCCTGAAAGTATACTGCGCTCCATACTTGATCGTTCGAAGCTCGACGATGAAACACAGCGGAAGATTTTTGACTTCTATTTGGCCGAAAAGCAATGGCTGAGTTTACAGATGGACGCCGATGGCGCAACAGAGCTGGCGGTGATAGCCGATTGGGAAGCGCTTACGGCGGGGGAAGTCTATTTAGACATACCTTCTTATTTGGTTACTCAGCGCATTCCCTATACGCAGGACGAATACGCCGCGCACCTTTCTCATATCAGGCGTTTTGAAAAGGAAACTCCCGGATATCGATTCGTGGAGTTGGCAGAATCGCCATTCCGAAATATAAAAATGTACTATAAGCCCGACGAAACCCTAGTAGAAAAAGCGGGTCATCCCGCAATTGTCTTTGCCATAAGCAACGTCTATATGTGCCGCGCGGCGCATCAGATGCTGTCACATTTGAAACGGAAGCGGTGAGGTGAGCCGTACGCTTAGGTCGAAAAAGAAATACTTTATTTAGAAAAGCAATCTGTCGCTTACGGCGACGGTTGCTTTTCGCTTTTCTATTGACAAAAAACGCCCGAATGCCCGATAATAAGCTGACAATGTGGGTAAACGAGCCCAAATCAAGTACCGGAGGCCATGATTATGACGTTGCCGAATTCATTTATCGACGAATACATAGAAGAAGCGATAGCAAGGGGCGATACGCGCGTCCAGACCCGCTTTCCGCCGGAGCCGAACGGCTACCTGCACGTCGGGCACGCGAAGGCGATATGCCTGAATTTCGGCATGGCCGAGAAGTACGGCGGCGAGTGCAACCTGCGCTTCGACGATACGAACCCCAGCAAGGAGGAACAGGAATACGTCGATTCGATCATGGAGGACGTGCGCTGGCTCGGGTTCGAGTGGAAAAACGTTTACTACGCGTCGGACTACTTCGACGACCTGTATGAATGCGCCGAAAAGCTCATACAAAAGGGCCTCGCGTATGTCTGCGAGCTTACGGCTGAAGAGGTGCGCGCCACGCGCGGGACGCTGACGGAGCCGGGCAAGAATAGCCCATATAGGGACAGGCCATGGGAAGAAAGCCTTCAAATGTTCCGCGATATGAGGGACGGCAAATATCCCGACGGCAAGTATACGCTGCGCGCCAAGATAGATATGGCATCCCCCAACGTGAATATGCGCGATCCCGTCATATACCGCATTTTGCGCGCGACGCACCACCGTACGCAGGATAAATGGTGCATCTACCCGATGTACGACTACGCGCATCCGATTTCCGATACTATCGAAGGCGTTACGCAGTCCCTGTGCACGCTGGAATTTGAGGATCATCGGCCATTGTACGATTGGTGCCTGGAGAAGCTGGACTTCCCGAAGCCGTCGAGGCAGATCGAGTTCGCGCGGCTGGGGCTTACGCGAACGATTATGTCCAAGCGTTACCTGAAAAAGCTGGTGGACGAGGGCTTAGTGTCCGGCTGGGACGATCCGCGCATGCCGACGCTATGCGGCCTGCGCCGCCGGGGTTATTCGCCCGAGGCGCTTAGGCTGTTCGTCGAAAAAATAGGCATCGCAAAGAGCAATTCTGTCGTGGACGCGGCGCTTTTGGAGCACTGCGCGCGCGAGACGCTAAAGAGCGCGCCGCGCATGATGGCGGTATTACGCCCGTTAAAAGTGACGATTACGAATTACCCTGAGGGACAGGAGGAATTCCTCAGCGTGCCCATGAATCAGGACTTCCCGGAACAGGGCGAGCGCAAGGTGCGATTCTCGCGCGAACTATTCATCGAGCGGGACGACTTTATGGAAACGCCGCCACCGAAGTTCTTCCGGCTGGCCCCGGGCCGCGAGGCGCGGCTTAAGGGCGCGTATATCATCAAATGCGAAGATTTCATTAAAAATGAAAGCGGCGAAGTAACCGAGTTGCTATGCACGTACGATCCGGATACGCGCTCCGGAATGCCCGGCAGCGAGCGCAAGGTCAAGGCGACGCTGCACTTCGTGGACGCGGCCTCCAGCGTACCGGCGGCGGTTCGGCTGTACGATTATCTCTTGATACCGGAAACGGAGGACGGGCCGAAGGACTTCGCCGAGCGCATGAATCCGAATTCGATCGAGACGCTTGAATCCCGCGTGGAAGCCGCCTTGGGCGATGCGAAGCCCGGCGAGCGCTTCCAGTTCCTGCGCCAGGGCTATTTCTGCGCTGATAAGGATTCGGAGCCCGGCAATTTGGTGTTCAATGAGATTGTGGGGCTGAAGGATACATACGCTAAGCTGGTTAAGGGTTAAGAGCTTAATTTGCATTCTATTCGATTGTGCGCTAAAATGCAGGTATGTTTTACCGCCTAAGGCTTTGGTTTCACCTTCTTAAGCGCTTTTTAAAAAAGCAGCCGCCGATCCGGCTGGTTCTGGTCGGCGTCGCGTTAATTTTGGCGGCGGCTCTGTTTGTCGAAGCATTAACCCGCCCCGACCCCAGCCCGTATGTCGCCGAGGAAATAGCCGAGATCCGCGACCGCGGCGTGTTGCGCGTAGCCGTGCGTACCGATTTGCCAGGCTTCGCGTATAAAGACCCTATATCGGGCGAATGGTCCGGTATCGAGATAGCCGCCGCGCGAGCCGTCGCAAGGGCAATTTTCGACGGTGAGGAGCGGCTCGAATTCATTGAAAGTACGTCCCGCGCGCTTTCGCGGCTCAATGCGGAGGAGGCCGACATCGTCTTTGCGCTTTTGTCCGGCGCCAATACGAGCTACGCGTATACCGGGGCGTATTATACCGACGCCTATGCCCTCATGACCCTTTCGGGCAGCGGGCTGACGTCGCTTTCCGCCCTGGCCGGCAAGAAGGTCGGCGTCGTACAGGATATAGACGCTCCGCTCGCCGAGCTGGACAAGCCTCCCGCGCTCAACGCGCTGGCCGCTTGGGCGAAAAGCGCGGGCTGGGGGGATAATAGCTATTCCTTCGTCGTATACGCCTCCTATCCGGAGCTTATGGACGGCCTTGACGCCCGCGCGGTGGACGCTGCGCTCATGCCGGCTGCACTTATGCCCAAATTTTTCGATCAAACCAAGACGGCCATTTCCGAAGCCGTTTCTCAAATCAGCTATTGCGCCGCAGTTCGCAGGTCGGAGTCCGGCCTGGCCGCCATCGCCACCGCCGCGATCGAATCGATGCGCGAAAGCGGAGAGCTGGAGAGCCTCCGCGTGCAATATCAATTGCCATTGTTTTGATGTTAAGTACTGTATGGGACGATGGCAATCGTCCCGTGTCCTATCTGCGGGCGGATTACCATCCGCCCCTACAATTTTGAGTCACGGAGCGGAGCTACCAATATGGCAAAACGGCACGACAAAGGCGAAGAAATTTCGCGCGGCGAGATCATCGCGGCGGCGGGGGCGCTTTTTACCCGGCGAGGCGTGGCCGTGAGCTTGGCCGATATCGCGGCGGCGGCGGGCATCAGCAAGGGCACGCTTAATTACTATTACAATTCTAAAGAGCTCCTGACGCTAGACGTCGCGCGGGAGCTTACGGGAGAGCTCACTCGCGTATTTATCGGGCTTTTGCCGTCGCTTACGCGGGATACGTCCTCCGAGAAGGCGCGCTCGTTTTTAGCCGCTTCCGCGTTTCCCGTCGGCGGCGACGGTCTTTTCGCGGCGAGGTTATTCCTTGCGCTTTTCCACGAGGCTGAAATGGGTTCGGACGCCTTGCGCGATTTATTGCTCCAAAGCGCTCAAAAATGGCGCGCCGCGCTGGAGGTAGGCGTATTGCGCGCCCGCGCGCCTCTAGGCGATTTCTGCGAGCGGGCGCTTGAGCTATTGTGCGCGGCGGCGGCGGAGGAAAATTATAAACCATGAAAATGGGAAAAGCAATCAATGGAACAATCACAAT
>DBDD01000254.1 GCA_002293365.1 Christensenella sp. UBA941
TGTCTGGCGTGATGGGTGTGCCACACTGGGTACAGAACATCTCTCTTCCTCCAAATCCTGTGTTGTAGTTGCGGGACGTCCGGAGACCGTCCCCTACATAATTTTGATTTAACCGTCGTTGATCATATGTTCCGTGGCCGGGTTCATCATGGCGTCAAGTGCGGCGGGGTCTGTAGGGAACTCGGCTGCGCTACCGTAGTAGGCCGTTTTACCGTCGCGCATTACTAAAACCCGCTCGCACATCGAGCGTAAATCCTCCGCCTCATGGCTGCAATATAGGATGCTGGAACCCGCACGGCGCAGAGCGTCCATTTCTGAGCGCAGCACGGCCCGGTAATGCCTGTCGAGCGCAGGCAGCACTTCGTCCATCAACAAATAGCGCGGGCGGCGCAGTAGGGCCAAGGCAATGCTCAGCCGGCGCTGCATCCCGCCGGACAGCGCTTTCACCTGCTTTGCGGCTAATCCCTCCAGCCCCATTAGCCCCGCGATACTCCCGCCCGTGAACAGCGGGCCTGAAAGCCCGTAAGCCCGCTGCCAAAAGCGTAGGGTTTCCCGCACGGTTAAATCGCCTAAAAGGCCGTTGTGCTGGGGAATGTAGCCCATATGCTCCCTAAGGAAGGTGCGATTTCCTAATATCGAGACTCCGCCGGACAGGATGTCGCCCGCGTCCGGTTTCGTTACTTGTGCGACAATGGACAGCAAGGTGGTTTTGCCCGAACCGTTGTGCCCCGCGATACCAAGCGTTTCGCCGGGGGCAAGGGTGAAGCTTGCGTCGTATAGCACTGTTTTATTGCGGTATTGCTTGGTGATCCCTGTGGCTACCAGCATATTTAGCCTCTTCTCTAGCTAGCTCTTCCGTATTTCTATATTCATCACGCCGTGCAGCTTTTCCTTGCCGGTTGCCGCGCCCGACGCCGGTAAAAGCGAGGAAGCGCCAGGTAAAACGGCGGCGTATTTGTACGGCAATGCCGGTAAGCGTAAAGCGGTTGAGCAATTCTTAAGGAAGACGTCGGCGCGCTAATGGTAAAAACCGACGCGCCGATTTCGGGGTTTGTTACAAGTGAAAAGAACATGGTCAACGCGTTTTGGGATTATGTGGAGGGCCAAAACACGGCATAATTAACCACGATGGCCGAGCGTCCACCAGCGGAATAAGCTCGCCGTTGCGATACTGCGCAACCTGAACGAATCCGTTATCGTTGTCAAACAGCGAAGCTTCATTGCAGTACGGCAAAACACGCTGCAATGCGCTAAGGCGTTCATTGAAACTGCGCGTCACATCGTCCTTCGGGATATCGTGGCCGCCCTTTTCCACGCGGTTCTTTATTCGCTTTATGCTTTCGTCGAGCGTATGCGGTTATCTTATCGACATCTACGATAACGCCTAAATCATTCATGCTGTTTTTCAGCACGCCGGTTAAACTGGACTTCCCCGCGCCGTTCACGCCGCCTATTATGGTAAAAATTTCATTACTCGCCCTCCAAGACGCCCGCTTTGCCTTCGTCACTATATACTCAATAATATCGCTAATTTCAGATTTTCTCAAGCACCGCACATAGACAATCGCTAATATTGCAGCTATTATTGTGGTATGATCGAACTTCAAGTTTCGTGCTTATCATCAGTTTATTCGTATCGCTAAGCGGCAGGCGCCCCATGTGGGAGGGAACCGTGGGTGACAGAGTGCGCTATCATCCGCGATTCGGTGCTTATGAAAAATATGATAAATCCAAAGACCGCATCATCTACTGCATCGTTTGTGACGAGATGAACCCGATACAAAACGACCGCTGCAAAAAGTGCAATAATCTTTTGTTCAAATAATACACCGATCTTAATAACCGATTGGAGGCTGTCATGACGACGCTCATAAAAAACTATTCTTCCTCGGAGCCGTCCGGCTTTTTGGTTTCCAACATACGGATATTCGGGCTGGGCGTCGAGATATAAATTTCTTCCGTCGCTTGCTGGGCTTCTTTCAATATTGAGATTGCCTGCTCCTGCAAGGCGATAGCGTGCGCCTGCGCTTGAAATAGTATGTGGTACATTTTTGCGTAATCACGGATATTACTCTCCAATACATTTATTATTTATACCTTTATTTACTTGCTTCAAGCGGCTATATCTATATAATAATACTATAATCCTCTAAATATTGCTGAAAGAAGGATGTCTATGTATTTTGATGACTTTTCCGCTGCCGCCGGAGCGGCAAAGACGAAGGCGGCGTTTCTGAAAAAGAATCCTCTGGGCTACTTCGTCGCCTCGATGCTGGCGGGCGCGTTTGTGGGGCTGGGCATTCTTTTGATCTTCAGCATTGGCGGACAGCTCGCGGGTTCGCCGTTCACAAAGGTCATAATGGGAGCTTCCTTTGGCATAGCCCTCAGCCTCGTCATCATCGCGGGGGCCGAATTGTTTACGGGCAACAACCTCGTCATGGTAGCCGGCTTGTGTTCAAAGACGGTGAATATGGGAGAGACGGTAAAGCTCTGGCTATGCTGCTGGCTGGGCAATTGGCTTGGCAGCGCGGTTCTCGCAGCAATTTTCTTCGGGGCGGGGCTGAATACCGGCCCGGTCGGGGAGTTTATCGCCGCCACGGCCGCCGCGAAAATGAGCGTCCCCTTCTTTCCATTGCTGCTGAGGGGCGTGCTGTGCAACGTGCTGGTATGTTTGGCCGTTTGGTGCAATTTCCGTTGCAAAAGCGAGAGCGGCAAGCTCATCATGATCTTCTGGTGCTTATTCGCCTTCATAACGGCGGGCTACGAACATTCAATCGCCAACATGACGCTTTTGACCGCAGCGCTCTTCGCGCCTTTCGACGCGGCTATCAGCCTGGGCGGCTATTTCTATAATATTTTAGTCGTAACTCTCGGTAACATGCTCGGCGGTATTCTATTTGTGGCGCTGCCGTATTATATCGTCTCAAAAAGGAGGGAGGGATAGCCGTGGGATACAAACTAACCCCCGAAGCGTTCAGCCGGATTGTGGCCGGCCTTTCGGAGCGCTATCGCGTCTTCGCGCCCAAGCGCTATGAACTCGGCGGGCATTTTTCGGATACGGATATTATCCGCTATGGCGAAATAAGCGCGGGGAGCGAAATCATCTTCGGTGAAAAATCCGCGCAGTCCTTCAAGGAAGCGTTGCTGCCGATTACGCAAGTGCTGTTCTATTTTACTGAAAAAGAAATGAAGGAATCCGACTTTGAGCAAAAGGACGTCCTCGTTTTCCTTAGGAGCTGCGATTTGAACGCCGTAAAGCGCTTGGATACAATCTATTTACGCAACGGCGAGGAGGACTACTACTATAAACGAGTACGCGATCGGATACGCTTCGCTTTAATCGGCTGCCCCGAGCCTTTCGAGTCCTGCTTTTGCGTAGATATGGGTACAAACCGCGCTAATAATTACGATTTCGGCGTCGTAGAGCAAGACGGAACGTATTTCGTAGACTGCAAGGCAAAGGATTTGGCGGATTTGTTCAGCGCCGGAACGCAAGAAGTGCAAATACCGCCGCTTTTCGTTTCCAAAACGAAAACGCGCGTTAATATCCCCGAAGAGCTCGACGCGAGCGTTGCGACAGCTTCAATGTGGGAGGAATACGACGGCCGGTGCATAAATTGCGGACGCTGCAATTTCTCCTGCCCAACGTGCACATGCTACACCATGCAGGATATCTTCTATCAAGAGAATGGTAGAGTAGGGGAGCGCCGCCGCGTTTGGGCGTCGTGTATGGTGGATGGCTTTTCAGACGTCGCCGGCGGCGGGAGCTACCGCCCAAAAAACGGCCAGCGGATGCGCTTCAAGACGCTGCACAAGGTTCTCGACTATCGAGCGCGCTTTGGCGAGAATATGTGCGTAGGTTGCGGCCGCTGCGACGACGTTTGCCCCGAGTACATATCGTTTTCACGCATTATAAACCGGCTGTCAGAAGCGATGGAGGAGGTGCGCAATGCCGATAAATGAATACGCAGCCTTTCTTTCCGAAATAAAAGAAGTCATAAAACATACGGACTTGGAGTACACCTTCCGCATGGCCTATGGCGGCGATGTTTTGCCAGGGCAGTTCTTCGAGGTATCCATACCCAAATTCGGCGAAGCGCCCATCTCCGTCAGCGGCATCGAAGACGGCATTATCGACTTGACTATACGCCGCGTGGGCAAGGTGACAAACGAAATCTTCGAACGCTACGAGGGCGAAAGCTTATTCATGCGCGGCCCCTACGGCAACGGCTTTAATCTGGCAGATTACTATGGCAAGGAGCTCGTTATAATTGCTGGTGGAACGGGCGTTTCCCCCGTCCGCGCAGTGGTAGATCATTTTGCGAATAATCCCGACGTGGTTAAAACAATGACTTTTATCGCGGGCTTTAAGACGCCGAACGATATACTCTTCCGAAGCGATTTCGAGCGCTGGAGCAAGACGGCCGGCGTCACGCTCACCGTGGACGACGCCAAGGGCGAGCCCGGGTACAACATCGGCCTTGTCACAGAATATATTCCCAAGCTTAAAGTACGGGACGCTGCGTCAGCCGCCGCTATCGTCGTGGGGCCGCCGGCCATGATGCGCTTTACGACGATGGGGCTGCTAAAATTCGGCTTCAAAGAAGAAAATATACAGATTTCCCACGAGCGCAGGATGTGCTGTGGTATCGGTAAGTGCGGGCACTGCAAGATAAACGATGTCTACGTCTGCCTGGACGGGCCGATATTCAGCCTTTCAAAGGCCAAAGCGTTATTGGATTGAAGGAGGCGTCTGATATGGATATAAATACGAAAAAGCTAAAGAAAAACGCCTTCCGCGTTACAAAGCGCAGAGGGCTGACGGCGTCGAGGGTACGCGTGCCCGGCGGGCATTTAAAGACGGAGTATATGGATATTATCCGAAGAATCGCGGACGAATACGGCGACGGCACAGTGCATATTACAGCGCGGCAAGGCTTTGAAATCCCCGGCATCCGTTTCGAGGATATGCAGATAGTCAACGAGCTGCTCCAGCCCGTGATCGATGGGATGCGCATCAACCAGCCGGAACCGGGAAAGGGCTATTCGTCCTCCGGCACACGTAACATCGCTGCTTGCGTGGGTAATCGCGTTTGCCCCTTCGCCTGCTACGATACGACGGCGTTTGCCCAGCGTATAGAGAAGGCCGTTTTCCCCAACGACCTGCACTTCAAAATCGCATTGACAGGCTGCCCGAACGACTGTCAGAAGGTGCGCATGCACGATTTCGGCATCATGGGCATGACGCTGCCGCAGTACGAACGCGACCGCTGCGTGACCTGTCGCGCCTGCATAAACTTCTGCAAAAAGAAATCCGTGGAGGCGCTGAAGGAAATAAACTACCGCCCCTCGCGCAACGAGGAAAAGTGTATCGGCTGCGGCGAGTGCGTGTTGAACTGCCCCATGTCCGCCTGGACGCGCAGCAAGGAAAAATACTACCGCCTAACGCTTTTCGGCAGGACGGGTAAGCGCAACCCCCGGCTTGGTGAGGATTTTATCAAGTGGATCGACGAGGACAGCATCGTCAAAATCATTTTAAACACCTATGAATACGTAGAGAAATATATTGACCGCGGCGCGCCGGGCGGCAAGGAGCATATCGGCTATATCGTAGACCGCACCGGATTCGAAGAATACAAGGCGTGGGCGCTTAAGGGCGTAGAGCTGCCCGCTATCGCCGAAGTAAACCAAACCGTCTATTGGGGCGGGGTGAAGTATTAAGGTAATTACTGCTGCCACGCATACGTTATCTGCCTTATGATATAATGCACTGAGAAATCAAAGGAGAACGATATGCGAAAGAATAGATGGGCGAGAAAGATATTAGGTTTGGTGTTGCTGCCGGCGTTGCTCGCGGGGTGTACGCCTGCGCAAACCGCCGTAACCCCAGCGCCGACCGAGATACCTGCGCCGAGCCCCAGCCCAATTCCCACTCCTGCGCCTACGCCTATGCCGGAGTATAGGATAATCGAACGGGAGACTGCGCCGGAGACAAAACGGGAGCCCAGGGATATATACGGCGAATGGGCCGGTTATATCAGCCAAGCCGGTTCGGAGTTTCCATACGCGGAGGTTCCGACATACGCCGCGAAGCTCAATATCGACGAACAAGGGGCGTGGCTTTCCCTTAGCTTGGTTCAGGAATTCCTTGGGGACGAGCCTCGTGACGGCGGTTTGCCTCTTTCATACGTCCGGCCAAACGAAACGGCATTGACCTTTAGCGCCGGAGAATACGCCTATAAGAAAGGTGACATGCCGCTACGCGAAGACGATGGTTTTACTTTGGAGTATCATCCCTTTTATGACGATAAAGAGCGCGATAGCTCGCCTGTAGCGGGAAGCAGCCCGGCCTTCTATGGCGCCACCGGCGACACGCACGATATGCTTTACGGCACATTGGAAGGCTGGACGCTGTCCTTTGCGCGTTTGGAGAGCGAGGCGATGGCCAAGGATCTGCAAGAAAGGCATATCTGGCCCCGTTGGGACTTGAATTTCAGCAATCTCGACGATAACGTGCGCGGCGTCTATAGCTTTGGAGAGACCGGCGCGGATAACATCAATACAACAAACGTCTTCGTGTATACCGATCCGGCGGGCTACGAGCATATCCGGTATAATTACAACGAGCTTTTCGTTCCTATAAGCCTGCGGGGAGCGGGCGTATTCATGGAGATGGAGCCGGTTTGGAGCCTTGGGCTTGGCATGTCGCAAACGCCGGTATGGAAAACGCTATATACTTTGGATACAGAGACCGGCATGTTTGTGGACGTTTCAGAGCGCAACAGGGAATATTACCGGGACGAAATACTGCCCGAGGCGGAGTATACGCTGACATATGAGCGATTCTCCGCCCTTGCGGAGCCGGACTACAACGCCGTGGAGGAATATGAGCGCTATTACAACATGGCCTATATCGCCGCATACGGGGTAGAGCCGGCGGAGCTGCCGCAGCTGCCGGAGCCGAAAGTGAACTCCGAAACAGTATTCGCGGATATGGATGGCGACGGCGAGAGCGAAACCATCCAGGTCATGTTCTTTGATATAGGCAAGGATTGGTACGGCGGCGGCGGCGTTTGGTTCAATGTGGACGGCGAATGGAATATTGCCTATATACTTACCGGTGATACGATGGAACGCAAGATCGGCGTCGTCGATTGGGATGTTGCGAGGCCCGGAGTCGAGCTTACTTTTGAATGCGCGGGGCCGGACGGCCGCCGTGTGGAGCTTTTCACCATGTCGGATGATAAGGTGAAGCGTTTGACCAACGGGCCGATCGCCGGCAGCGCGCTTCACCCCGAAGCGGAGGACGCTATAGTGTTTCACGGCGACGGCACGGCGACGGGTTACGCGCGCCCTATGTTCGCGCCGCGGCTTCTGATGGAAATACAATACGCCGAGATGACGGATGAGTATTATGCCGGCCTTATCGACAGCGTCTATCCTAAGGACGGCCTGTATAAGCTGCTGCCCGGCGAGCCGCTAGTCCTAAAAGAGCCGCTTATCGCCTATTTACAGGCAGAATCGGAATCGAACGTGCGGCAAATCGAAATTTTCGCGGGGCAGAGCATTACGCCGGCTTTCTCGGACGGCTGGGGGTTTTGGGGCGAAACGGCAAGCGGTCAGGCGTTTTACGCGGAATGCGATATGCCCGAGCAATATCCTGTATTTGAATAGGAATACTGGGTGAAGCACGGATGGTCAACAGTGAGCCCTCATATTTATTGTCGAAATTATATTGAATGTATGGTATAGTAATTTAAAAATAAGCGGGTAGATGTTCAATATAGTATCAGCAGGAGGAATCGCATGTTAGAATATGCTCTTTTGATAGTCTTGTTGGCGATTTTGGTCTTTATCTTCACCAGCTTCCATCCGGCGCGAACCGCGAAGATAACGGATAATCTGTACGCCGTGAACTGCACGTTTGTCAATTTCTATGCGTATAGAAACGAAGGCGGCATAGCGCTGTTCGACGCTGGCATAAATCCCGGACTGGCTCGGCGCGGCTTAAAAAAGCTGGGATTGTCGCCGGACGAGGTCACGCGCGTATTCCTGACGCACACGGATTACGACCACACCGGCGGGCTACCCGCTTTTCCAAACGCAGAAGTTTTTATATCCGAGGCAGAGGAACAGATGATCAACGGCGAAACCGCCCGGCGCGGCTTCATGCGCAATAGTCTTAAACGCCCGTATAAAACCTTGCGGGACGGCGAAACGGTTCAGCACGGCGATGCGTCCGTTAAGCTTATACTTGCACCCGGCCATACCCCCGGCTCCGCGTGCTATTTAATTGACGGGCGTATTATTGTAACGGGAGATTTGCTTCGTATTACAAGAGGCAATATCAAGCCGTTCCTTTGGCTTATGAACAAAGACCATAAGCGGGACGCGCAGACGGTCGAGGCTATGCGTTCGGATTTGGGACGGGCGGAATATATACTTTCCGGCCATACAGGATTACATACGAAGGGTTGAACCGCTTGGCGAAGAATACCGGCGCTATATGAGAAGGGTAAGGCGCTATTTATAAAAAGCGTTACTGCTGCTCGCTGATATACATGGATAGCCGCGATTGGAGCGTCTGGGCCGTTGCCTGGGCGCTCTTTTGGCCCTTCAGGAACGGGTCGAGCTCCTCGGCCGCCATGTCCAGTACGGTCGTATCGTAGCTCAGGAACGTATCCGCTTGGCTAATTATGGCTTCGATCCTGTCCGCGTCCGCCTGGGTGAACTGGTAGTCATAGTATTTGGCTATATACGGATCGTCCTCGCGTACCATGCCGCCGCTTGCGAAATGCTGATTGATCGCGTAGTTGCGCAATACGATATCCGCTTCGCGCAGGTACGTTTTCACCAGCCTTTCGCTCGCCCGGATATTAACGGGGCAGCCGTAGTCGCCGAATGACGAGAATTGCATGGGCTCGCTGACGAGAAACTTCAGGAACTCCCAGGCAGCGTCTTTATTCTGGCTCGCACGGTTTATGCCGTAGACGCTGGACGCCGTGAACCCCTTCGTGTTGGGCAGGCGGAGGCTCGGCGGGAAGCGC
>DBDD01000088.1:0-161 GCA_002293365.1 Christensenella sp. UBA941
CTTGTCTTTGATTGGTGTATTTGTACAAGCGAAGTAAAAACAATACTTGATCAGCTGCCAATAAATACCTGAGGGTTAAGAATTAAACGCGCCGTCGTACGTCCGTTTGAGGAAGCGATGGTGAGCCCGGAGTTCTTTCCGTATATAAGCCTTACGCGTTC
>DBDD01000088.1:310-3120 GCA_002293365.1 Christensenella sp. UBA941
GCGTTTTCGACCAGCGGCTGCATAATTAGCCTTGGCACGCGCCGCTTGAGAAGAGTATCGTCCACTTCTTTTTCTATGCGAAGGCGATGGCCCAGCCGGGCGGAAATGATATATAAATAGGAATCAAGATATTTTAGTTCTTCGGAAACGGGTATCATCGACTCGCCGTCGCGCGCCATAGCGCCAGATAAAAGGACGGAGAGCGCTTCGATCATGGCGGAAACGCGTTTCGCTCCCGACATGCGCGCCTCCCAATTTATGATTTCCAGCGTGTTATTTAAAAAATGCGGGTTGATTTGCGATTGCAGCGCGTCTATACGGGCGTCCTGAAGAGCAAGCTGCTCCTTGGCGTTTTGCTCGAACATGGCCTTTAGCCTTGCGGACATGCTGTTGAAAGAAGCGGCAAGCGAGCTGAACTCGCCGCTATGCAGGTTCGCGTTCATCTGGTAGCCCAGCTCCCCGGCCTGGACGATGCCGGAGGCGTGCGCAAGCGCGGCGACGGGCCTTGTTATGTTGCGGTAGAAGAAAGAGATAAACAGCGCCATAAGCACGACGGTCAGCAAAAGAGCAAGTATAAGTATATTGACGAAGGAAGGGACGGATTCAATAAGCGGCAAGTCTTTAAGCTGCGAAATGAATGTTATATCGCGGCCTTCGAGCCTTGCCTGCTTCCAAATAGTATAGTCGCTGCCAGCGCTGGCATAGCGCGTGGACGAGTCTAAAACGGAACCGGCCGGCGGATGGACGGAACCTTCGGCTAAGTCGATGCGCGCGCCGTCGATCGTTATACTCGAAGCGCTTTCCCACGTCATGTTGGAAACGCCGGAAAATAACGAGGATGGTGAGAGAAGCATGACGATCATGGCATAAGGCTTATAGTCGCTGGACATTATATTGCGGACTAAATACAGGTTGTCATTGTATTTCGCAAAGCGCACGTCCGTACCGAGCTCGTCCGATATAGCGCGCACATTCGCGTGGACATGGTCGCGGTATTCGCTGAACATTTCGCCGAAGGAGCTGAGCGGGTCGTGGGTCACGAGATATACCTTATCCGGCTCGCCCTCCAGAGCGTAAGGATCGTTTGTAAAAAAGAGCATGGTGGCGAGTACGTTGGCGTCGTATCTGTATTGACGCGACAAAAAGCCTTGAACCTCTCCGTACAGCGTGACGTCATTGCCGTTTTTCTCATATGCCGTATAGGCGCTGCGCACGGTAGGGTCGTAAGAAGCGTTGCGCGACATCGTAATGACGTGCTGGAGGTTCAATTGCGCGGCGCGTACGGCGGAGTCGAAGTTGTTTGTAATGGATTGAACCGTCTGGCGCTCGCTGCTGTCGGCTATGAGCGCCACTGTGGACGCCGCGAACACGAAAACGGGCAGCACGAAGCATACCAGCACTATGCCGATCAGAGCCCATTTTAAAGACGGCGCTTTAAGCTTAATGTTTTTCATTTCTCGATATTATATCATAATATCAAGAAATGTGAGAAATAGTTTAATCGCAAAGGATGAATAAAATATATAAATTGGTATATTTTATATGCGTGAAGCTTAGTCGACCCGGGCGATAAGACGGTATTGGTTTTTCAGTTTCAAGAAAACACGATAGCCGTCCCATACGGCGAAACGGGCAAAATCCCCGTGGGCGTATTGCCGGAATGCGTGATCGACTTAGAGCCGGTGTTCGCGAATATAGAATAAGGCCCGCGAATAAAGCATTATTGCCCTGCGACGTGTGTCGCGGGGCTTTTTTCATGATATCCAGACTACTATTTTCTATTTTCTATTTTCTAAACAACTAATAATCTTGTCCATTGCTTCATATGTATGTATGGATTGGAGGGACAAGGCTATGGATACGAAGGATAGAAGCGCCTGGAAGCGGGATCTCTTACCGGTTTTGCCGAATGGGCTCGCGCTCGCTTTATCGGAACTGCCTGAACGGTTTTCAGATAGGCTGGAGGAAATACGCGTGCGCGCGCTGCGCCCGGTTTTGGTCATGATTCCCGACGGGAAATACCTGACGGCGCGCGGAGAGCCTACGGACGACGCGGATAGGGCTCTGCACGCGAGTATGGCCGACTGCAACAGCATACTTGAACGTATCTCGCAGCATTCGATCTATTCCATCGAGCAGGAGATGCGCTGCGGCTATATATCGCTTATGGGCGGCTACCGAATCGGCTTTTGCGGCAAGCCCGTTACGGAGGAGGGCAGAGTCCGGCATTTTGCGAACCTAACGAGTTTTTGCTTGCGCATAGCTCGGGAGCATAAGGGTTGTGCCGACAAGGTGATGCCGTATCTTTTCCGCGCGGGCGAGCTTATGAGTACGCTCGTGCTTTCCCCGCCGCGCTGCGGCAAAACGACGATCATCCGCGATATCGCGCGGCAGCTTTCCTGCGGCGGGCGGCAAGTCGTCATAGTTGACGAACGCTCGGAAATAGCGGGCTCGTCCAGAGGCGTACCGCAAAACGACGTCGGTCCGATGACGGACGTGCTGGACGCATGCCCGAAGGCGGAGGGTATGCGGATAGCGCTGAGGGCGATGTCGCCGGACGTGCTCGTCACGGATGAAATCGGCAGCCAAGAGGACAGGCGCTGCATTATAGACGCGGCGGGCGCGGGCGTGGCCGTGATAGCCTCGGCGCACGCGGTCTCCGTAGAAGACGCTATGAAGCGCCCGGTGCTTAGCAAGCTGTTGACGGAAGGCATGTTCGGGCGCGTTATTGTACTTTCGCGCGCCGCCGGGGCGGGGACGCTGTCGGGCGTTTGCGACGGCGAAACGCTTTGCCCGCTGTTCGCCGAAGG
>DBDD01000086.1 GCA_002293365.1 Christensenella sp. UBA941
ATCGACCGCGTTATCGACGCGTTCCCGCCGAACCAGCAAGCGCAGATACGCGTACAGCTCTCGATGGTGCTGCAAGCCGTAGTATCTCAGCAGCTAATTCCGACGGTGGATCAAAGGATCGCGCCGGCGTTCGAAATCATGCTCTGCAACACGGCTATCCGCAACATGATCCGCGAGGCGAAGACGCACCAAATCGATAACGCCATCCAGTCCTCCTCCGCCGAGGGCATGGTTTCTATGGACGCAAGCCTCTTGGCGATGGTTGACAGGGGCGTTATTACGGCGCAGAACGCATTGCTGCACAGCTCCAATCCGGATTTGATGAAACGTAAGTTAGCCAATTCGCTGATTACGCCGTAGGTTGGGCATGTAGGGGCGGATGGTAATCCGCCCGCAGAAAGGGTTCGGGACGATTGCCATCGTCCCCTACAATGTATTAATCATCGGTTACTATATATTGAAAAGCCCCGCCCGTGTCACTCCACAGGCGGGGCTGCCGTTTTGTCCGCCGCGCCGGTTAAGGGGCTTTTTTCGCTCTTACTTCATGGTGTAGTAAACGGTAACAACACAAGGTCTATTACTCAATACACTTTCATTACCCGCATTGGAACGCCACATTAGCTGGACTGTTCCATCATCTTTAACGCCGGTAGCCGTATTATAGCCCCTGTCATAGAGATACCAGTTGAGCTGAACATTGTTATTGTCGCTTGTTTTCACATACCCTTGCAATTCAACGAGTTCATTAAAGTAAGGCAAGGCGCCTAAGTCTTTAAACTGACCGCTGCTTGCATGAGTAGTGGATTTAAAGGTCATACGGAAGACTTTCTTACCGTCAATCCAAACCAAGCCCGAATCGACGGGATTCTCATTCGGATATAGCGGATACTTGCCGGATGTCGACGTTGCTTTGACAATCGCGTCGTCGACATATTTCTTGTTCGCCGCGTCGCCGTCGCTCCCCGGCGTCCCGACGTTTTCAAGCGTACGCCCGTTCATAGACGCGCCGCCCGCAAAGGTCTTTTTACCAACATCGGGATCCTTCGACCCTATCGTCTGGTTCGAATCGGTCGTCACGAACTTGCTCGTATCGGGCGCCGGGCCAGTCACGCCGGTCGGGCCGGTTGGGCCTGTGGGGCAATGCCTACAATAAAACCAGAGATAAACCCGCATAAACACTAGCTTTTCGGGAATAAAAAAATAATTTTGCCCTACGATTACACCAAAAACGCTGATTGAAAGGTAGACAAGCCTTCGGTTAGCGTTTTTGACTTGCTGGAGCATCATCCAGCTGGCGCACCGGCTTTATCGCACCATGTGGCTATCTCCATAATGGCCAATGTCGTGATATTGATTTTTAGCATAGATAAATAGGTTTAATTCCGAAAAATCTCGATATTTTTCGGATTACTCGTCCGAAAAGTATTGATTTTATGCTCGAGAGGTTTTAGACGATTATAGAAAGAAATATTAGGGTCTGGTGTATAATATTAAGAGTATGTATGGCTATCTAGACGAATCTGGTGCGCCCGGCAAGGCGAACAACTATAATGATTTTTTGATTGTCAGCATGGTTGTATTCCCAGATCAAGTCTCTGCCGAAAAGTGCTCGGACTCTATCGTAAGCGTCAAATCGCAGAACGTCTTGACCACCCTAAGCGCGGTGGTCAATTGTAGCCGTCATTTGATGGATGCAGCTACAAATTTGTTGAACTGTCTGCGAACCAGCTTTTTGCACTCGCCATCCTATAAATCTCTGGCTCGATCAATTTCATCACCGGCCAGATAGAATGCAAAGCATTCCGCTAATTCTGGATTTTCGTGTTCCATTCGCGGATAATGCTCGATGATATAATGATCAAAGTTTAAGTCGAAATCTAAACGGCTATTCTCGCCGTCTAAATAATCGCGAACGAATCCGATTAAGAACTCAGCGCTTTTTCCCATCAACGTTGGCCTCCGTTTTTTGTGTCATATAACAATCGATCGGCAGAGCCGAACTCCACGGCAGCAAACTTTCTAAATCGCTGGTTGTCGAGCCGGGCAGCATCTTCAGCAAAAACTCGATATACTGCTGCGGGTGCAGCCCGTTCTTATTCGATACGCAGTGTTATTTGACGCGTACGAATATATTATTGTTACTTGTAAGATGTTCTAAAAAAAGAGCGCCCCATTTCCCTAGAGAAACGGAGCGCTTTCCATGGAGCCAACGAGGAGACTCGNNCTGACCTGCTGATTACGAATCAGCTGCTCTACCGGCTGAGCTACGTTGGCAATCTCGTAGTTTGCCCGGCAAGAAGCAATTATAGCATAGCGAAAGCACAATGTCTATACCGATTTTTTCGGCTCTACCGACTCGGCTCTACCGGCTAATCGCTATACAGGATTTGTACAAAAACCGCTGTCGCGCGCATGGGTCATCTGCACATTGGCTGCAAAACGCCAATACGCGCACTCACCTATTGTGGCGTATTTCACGCTGGCAAGCCTGTTTTCAGGCGAAAACATATAGAAATTGCTCTGCGCGTATATTTGAAAATCGTCGTTCGGGTCGAAGGGCATCGCCGGAACCGTATCTATTGGGAAGAACAGCATAACATCCTTCCCCAAAAGCTCTCCGTCATAATGCCAGCCCGGAGGCTCCAGCCAAAGCTCGCCTTCGCCGCACTCGTCGACGCCCTTACCCGCACGAAGCGGCATCCTAACTATGACCCGCGTTTTAACAGGCGCCATCGTTTCGTTAAGAAACTTTCTCTCATATACGCACTGCAATTTATACCAATCGTGGACGCTCGCGATATCGCCGCGCGTCGAATGCAGCTTCGCGGCGCGATCCATCGTCGCCTCAAAGCCGCAAGCATGGCAATAAATGGCGTTGCCTCGCGTTTTTAGCGTAAACTCGCGCCCACACTCCGGGCAGTAGTACAATATATTCTCTAGGCCTTCCAGAAGCCGCTTCTCCTTAAATACGCCGAGCGGCCCGTCCGGTTCTTTTGCGCCGCCCAGCCTCGCGTCGATCCCGTCGGTAATCTCTTCTGCCGATAGGGCGCTTATAGCTGCGGCGTCAAAAAGGTTGGCAAGCGTGACGCGCACGCGCCCCGGCCGTATCCCTTTTCGCCAAAAAGGCATGCAAATATACGAACCCTCGATGCGGCAGCTAATTACAGGCACGCCGAGCTTTTTTATCAGCTTCCCCGTCGCTTTGTGCATGCCCATATACGCTCCGTCCACCGAACAACGGCCCTCCGGAAAGAGCAGAACGGCGTCGCCTCTATTGAGGACGGCCATGATACCCTTTATCGAGCGCGTATCCGGGTCGAACAGCTTCTTGGGAATACATCCCATAATGGGCAAAAGCGTGTTGAGCGGCCTGTATAAAAAGAATTTCAGCGCCGTAACGGCATTCAGGCGCCGCGGATATACCGTAAGCATGACCAACAAGAAGTCCATGAAGGACTGATGGTTGCTAACTACAATAAGCGGCCCACGAGGGGGATGATACGCGCTGCGGTCGACTTTCAGTCGAAATACCAGCTTTAAGACCGGATAGATCAGTAAAAATACGATCAAGTATAATGCCCAATTGGGCTTTTTTACTTCTTTGCGCATGGCTTATGACAGTAATTCGAGGACGGCAGTACGCTCATCGTCGTCGCCCCCCAGAGCGGCCAAAACTCGCGCGTGATTGGTTTTATCCAGACGGTAGCGCGTACAAACAAATACTCCGAAGGACATGAAAACGAGCGGCGCAAGCGCCATGACCATGACTATCGCCGACTGAGCGGAGGCGGATTGCGAAACGACCTTCGCGGCCCCGGCGCTTATGTCCTGTTCGATAAAGCCCGCCGCCCCGATTATGGCCATGACGAGCGCCAAGCCGAGCGCCTGCGCGGTTTTATTCACTAAGTTAGCTATACCGCTGAACGCGCCGGCCGTCCTGGCGCCAAACTTTAGATTGCCGACATCGACTATGTCCGCGAAAATCGCGTGCGGTATAAGGCCCGGGCCGCTGATGCCGAGCCCCAAAACCGCTGCCAGGATATACAAAGGCAGAGGGCCTCCGTTTGCGGGCAACGCGAACAGGAAGAGCGCGCCGATGATCCAGATAATCGAACCGATTATATAAACCGCTATCTTGCCCAGTTTTTTTATGACCGCCATATATATGGGAAGCGCGACGATCTGCATCCCGAACATAATAGCCGCGCCCAGCATTCCGACCATGTTCGATTCACCCCTTGCCGTCATATCGCGGCAATAGTAAAAGTCGACATAGAAGAAAAACAACGCGCTCATAATGGCCATGGTTATCTGGCAGCATAAAAACATCCACAGGTACTGCCGGAACGGCTTTACGCGAAACGGGCGGATAAAATCGCGTATAACAAACGGCTCCGCCTTCTTCGGCGCGGGCATTCCTTCCTTCGCAAACAGACCGGTTATTCCGACGCAAACCATAAATACGACGCCAAATACCAAGCTCATAACTATGTAGCCGCTGTTGCCATCAAACGCGCCGACTATTATCCCGGGTACGGCGACGCATATAATCGAAGAGAATATGGAAAACCCCAGCCTAAGCGACGTCATGCGCGCCCGCTCGGTATAGTCCTCGGTCATCTCGCTGGAAAGCGAGAAATACGGAATCATGATCGACGTCTGGACAGCGTAAAAGAATATATACGATAATAAAACCGACCAAAACCGAACCGACAGGCTTTCGTTGCCGTACGGATAGAACATAAGGAACATCGATAGTACGATCAGCGGGGCGCTAATGATTAGCGTGCCCCGGCGCGTTCCAAAGCGTACCCGCAGCTTATCGGAGAAAAACCCCATAACAGGATCCGAAACGGCGTCGAAAATACGCGCGAGCAGCATGACAACGCCCGCGAGCTCCGGCGGCAGACCTACGGCCAACGCTAAAAAGCCCGGATAGAGGAAGTTGATAATATTGAAGGAACCTCCGCCAAATACGTCGCCGACTGCAAACGCCAGCATTCTGCCGAAAGAAATAGGCTTTTTCAAATAATCCGCCTCCGTATGCAATTATAGTTTCTACGCATAATCAGACATCTATACCGATCCTCCAAAGTATACAACTTTGGACGCACCGTTATACGATTATACACTATTTTTATGAAAAGTACACAATTTCTGCAAAATTCGGGGCTATTGCGTCAGTTCTTGCATATAGTTCATGATCGTGGCAGGTGCATTATCGCTTTTAGAAACGACTTGATAATTCCATTCAGTATCGATAGCAAACTCTAGCTGGCTGTAATAGCGGTATATAGGTAACCGTGTAGAGGCAGCTCCGAACCGTCGTTCATCAAGCGGGAAGCCCGACAATCCAAAAGCATATAACCGTAAGCGAAACAGGCGACGGGACGAACACGATCCGCTTCCTGTTTTGCTTTTGGCCTAGATATAGTTTTTGGAGGATAAATGGATACACCCGTTGCCTAAAAATTGGGCCGAACGGACGGCAAAACAAATATTATTTATACCGCTTCGCGCTTGCGCTTGCGCCCGAAGCAATCCAGCCAGATTATAGTCACTATAACTATGCCTTGGCATACGACCTGTAAATATGGCGTTACGCCCAGCATGTTCATACAGTTCGTCAATAATTGAAGCACCATAATTCCGACAAAGCTTTGAGGTATGCCTCCGATACCTCCGGCAAACGATGTGCCGCCGACGACGACGCCGCAATTAACCATCAATGCCGTTTCGTCCCCATAGATAGAGGAACCCGTGTTTAGCTTTGAAGAAAGTAATACGCCCGCGAAGGCGGTAATCGTGCCGCAAAGCACAAAAGCGAGCCACTTGGTTCGCACAACGCTGATGCCCGAATATTTAGCTACGTCATAATCCCCGCCGATAGCATAACAGTTTCTGCCAAAGCTAGTATACCGCAGCAGGCAATAGACCAATATGCCGACGGCCAGCATGACGATAGCCAAATTAGGAATAGTGCCGAACAGCTTACCGTTGGCCAGCTTCATGAAATCGAGGTTTTTAGACGAGATCGGATGCGCGTCGGTCAGATGCTGACAGACGCCCTTCATGAGCATGCCCATGCCGAGCGTGATGATAAACGCTTCCGTGCGCTGCTTGACGACGAAGAAGCCGTTGATGAAGCCGACTACAGCGCCGGACGCTACGCCCGCCAGCATGGCAAGCCACATATTTACGCCGGCGTTGATTAGCTGCACCGTAATTATGCCCGAAAGGCACATCACGCTTCCCACGGAAAGGTCGCAGCCGGCGCAGATTACCGCCAAAGTAACGCCGAAGGCGATGATTACATTGACGGACGCGTCCTGCAGCATAGCCAAAATGTTGTATGACGTGTAGAAATTTGTATCGAAGAACAGCATGACGATCAGCATCGCGATAATCGCGAGTACCGCTTTCTGTTTTGAGAGCAAGCGCCATACTCTCTTTCCCATAATGCCTAATTGATTATTCATAATTCGGCTCCCGTCGTCCTAAAGTTCCTTGCGGTTATCGAGCCATATGGCCAGCACGAGAACAGCGCCTCTGAGTACAACCTGCATATACGGCGGCACGCCCAGAAGGTTCATGCAATTGGACAGCAGCGTAACTAAAAGCACGCCAAGCACCGTTCGCAAAACGCTGCCTTTGCCGCCCTTGAGCGAAGTGCCGCCGACTACTACGGAGAGTATGGCGTTGGTCTCGAATCCTCTGCCGATTATCGGCGCGGCAGTCGTTACGCGTGAAAACAATACGACCGAGCCGACGGCAGCCATAAACCCGGATATCGTATAGATGATCACCATGCTGCGCTTAACGGGTATGCCGCTTAGTATCGCCGCGACTTTGTTTCCCCCGGTATAGCTTATAGAGCGCCCGGCATGGGTTTCGCCTTGAAATACATATAGAATCGCAAGGCAAACAAGGAAAATGATAAAGGAAACGGATAAAACTCCGACCGTGCCGGAGCCGATCGTTTCAAAGATCGTCTGAGGCGTAGTCAGCCAAGTCATGTGCAGCGTCGCGCCGTCCGTTATGATCAGCGCCAGCGCGCTGTAGACCGAACTCATACCGAAGGTGATGAATAACGCCTCCGCCTGCGTCATCGCGCCGCATGTTAACAATAGAATGCTGTTGATCAGCCCGAGCCCAGCACCCAGCGCAACGCCGATTAGGAGGGCGTTCACCTGTCCTAGCGGGTCTATGAGCGCAACCGTCACCACAGCGACAAGCGATATAATACCCGCGACCGAAAGGTCGATGAAGCCGCCGATGATGACGAACGTCATGCCTAGAGATACCAAGCTCAACGGGCCAAACTGGCGCATTAAGTTTGTCATGTTCGCTTCTGACATAAAATTAGGTTCTACGATGGCCGTGATGATAACCAACAGAAATATGACGACAAGCACCAAATTGTCCATCATTATTTTCTTCAGGTCAAAGCGACGAGTCATATTTGCTTCACCTCCGTCATCCGATCGCCGCGTCCATAATGGTCTGGGCCGGAACGTCTTCTGGGTTGAATTCCCCTGTGATGCGCCCTTCGCATATGGTCAAAACGCGGTTGCTCATATTTAATACTTCCGGAAGCTCTGACGAGATCATGATGATAGAACCGCCGTTCTCTACTATTTGCTTCATCAAAACGTAAATTTCGTATTTTGCGCCGACGTCTATGCCGCGCGTTGGTTCATCTAGTATAAGGATACTGGGGTTAATCTCCAGCCAGCGGCCCATGATGCATTTTTGTTGATTGCCGCCCGAAAGGCTGACGGCTTTTGTCATTGGCGACGGAGTTTTTATGGAAAGGTTGTTGATTTGCCGAAGCGCTATCGCTTTTTCTTCGGCGCGATTGATGAAACCGAGCCTTGAAATCCTGTCGAGGCTGGCCATCGCTATATTGGACTGAACGGAAAACGGCAGCACCAAGCCTTGAAGCTTGCGATCCTCCGGAACCAGGCCGATTCCCATGCGCTTCGCGCTGGCGGGGTTCTTGATCTTTACGGGTTTGCCGCCTATAGAAACCGCGTGCCCCTTGACCTTATCCGCACCGCAGATTGCCCGGATAATTTCGGTGCGGCCCGCGCCCACCAACCCTACAAGCCCGAGAATTTCTCCTTTTTTTAGCTCGAACGATATGTCGTGAAGCTTGCGCGTTTTGATTGAGCTTACTTTCAAGATTGTTTCGCCGGCGCAATGCGCGCGGGGCGGGAATTCGTTTTCTATATCGCGGCCAACCATTTTGGTTATCATTTCGTTGCGCGTGACCTCGCTTACAGGCTTCGTGTCGATCATATGGCCGTCGCGCATAATCGTGACGATATCGCACAACTCGAATATCTCGTCGAGCTTATGGCTGATATAGATGATGGAAACGCCGCGCTGCTTTAAGTCGTGGATTATCTGAAACAGGCGCTTGAGCTCGTCGGAGGTGAGGCTTGAGCTTGGTTCGTCCATGATGATAAGCTTCGAATTGAAGGAGAGCGCCTTCGTTATCTCCACCATCTGTTTTTCAGCCGCGCTTAGTTCTTCGACAAACCTATGCGTGTCGATCGTGCTGCCGATTGAGTCTAAAAGCTCCCGCGCTTTCGCGTGCGTACCCCGCATGCCGCCCATTTCCTTGAACCGGCCGAGGAATATGTTTTCGCCCACGCTCATCGTATTGACCAGATTGAATTCCTGATAGATGATGCTCAGGCCGCGGTTCAGCGACTCTACGGGCGTTGTACGCTCTACGGTTTGCCCGTCAAAAGCCACCGTTCCGGAATCCTTTTCGTAGACGCCGGAGAGTATTTTCATCAGCGTCGATTTACCCGCGCCGTTTTCGCCCACGATTCCGTGCACGCTTCCGGCGCGTACTTCCAAAGAAACGTTATCCAAAGCCTTAACTCCCGGAAACGATTTGTGAACGTCCTTTATGGAGAGGATGATATTGTCGTTTGCCATTGCCTTTTATCCCCTTCGTTTTTATATGACGTTAGGTTCGTTCCGGCTAAGCCGGAACGAACCTAACGATGCGGCAATTTACCATTCGGGATACGGGAAGGAATCGATCGTCTCAAGCGTTACAACGTCCAGAGGTATGAAATTAACTTTTTCAACGGTCTGGCCGTCGAGCATAGCCCTGGCGTTCTGGAGGCACTTAATCGCCATGTTCGTAAAGCTCTGCCCGATGCAGACGCCTTGCTTGCCTTCGCGAACCTGATCAAACCCGGCGCGGCAGCCGTCGACGCCGGCGATAAACACGTCAGTCATACCTGCGTTTTCTAACGCTTCGATGACGCCCGTCGCGCCATTGTCCCAATGGCAGAAGACGCCCTGAATCTGGTCGCCGTATTTGACGATGAAATCTTCCGTGATCGACATGGCGTCCGCCGTTACCCAGCCGTTGCAATTCTGGCTGTCCAATACGGTGATATTGGTGCCCTCGATTACCTTCATAAAGCCGTCGTTGCGCTTGATCTGCGCGTCGTGCCCGGCCTGCCCGCCGACTTCAACGATCGTCGCGCCGTCGGGGAATTTGTCGATGAATGCCTGAGCGGCGGTTTCTCCGGCCATCGTATCGTCGACGCCACAGAAGAAATCGCGTGTATCCTGGAATTCCGGCGCAAGATCGGACGAGAACATGCCTACTATCAAGCCGGCGCTCTTAGCCTCCATCAGCGAGGGGACAATCGCGTTTATGTCGCTGGGATTGACAAATATGACGTCGTAGCCTTGCGCAATACAGTTGCTGACGGCCTTCGCCTC
>DBDD01000339.1:0-288 GCA_002293365.1 Christensenella sp. UBA941
GGACAGCGCGGCATGATCGTCGCCCCGCCGAAAGCCGGCAAAACTATTCTTCTAAAGAAGATTGCGAACTCCATATCGCACAACTATCCCGAGGCAAAGCTTATCGTTCTGCTAATCGACGAGCGCCCCGANNATGCAGCGCTCCATAACGGGCGAGGTCATATACTCCACGTTCGACCAGCTCCCCGAGCACCATACGCGCGTTGCCGAAATGGTTTTGGAGCGTTCGATGCGCCTTGTCGAACAGGGTAAAGACGTCGTCGTACTGCTCGACTCCATTACGCGCCT
>DBDD01000339.1:330-2018 GCA_002293365.1 Christensenella sp. UBA941
TTCTTCGGCGCGGCGCGCAATATCGAAAACGGCGGCTCGCTGACTATCATCGCCACGGCGCTCGTGGAAACGGGCTCGCGCATGGACGAGATCATCTTCGAGGAATTCAAGGGCACGGGCAATATGGAAGTCCATCTGGACAGGCGCTTAAGCGAAAAGCGCATATTCCCCGCTGTGGATATCAACAAATCCGGCACGCGCCGCGAAGAGCTATTGCTTTCCGAAGGGGAGCTAGAGTGCATCTGGGCGATTCGCCGCCTGTTCGCGACGGGCAATTCCTCCGACGCGACAGAGCAGCTGATTACCATGCTCTCAAAGACGAAGACCAACGAGGAGTTCATCAAGCGCTTCGCGAACTGGCAGGCAGCGATGGAAAAGGAAGGGTATACGTCTACGCGTAGGAATTAGGGCTTAGAGCTTTGATAAATTTCGGGGCGGCGTCTTGCCGCCCTCGTTTTTAAAATTTCATTTGTATTCTTCCAAGGATTCGCATATAATAGAAGCACAAGGGGAATTGCCGTTATGCGGCTGTTCCTAGTCAGACAGATTCATTCTAGAGACAACCGGCGATTAGTGGCGACGGTTGTTTCGCGTTATACGGAGGATCACGATCAAGAGAATCATGAAAATGATTATCGCCGCAAAATCCATACAACATCACCTCCCTTCTTTCGAAGCTCGGCGACTAGGAAGCAACCTGCCCATAGGACAATCCCTTTGTGCGCGCAGAATGCGCATGGCGCGGCATCGAAGAGGCCGGGGACGCTTAGCGACGGAACCGCTCCGTTCGGAACCGCGGTCGGTTTTTCGGCGGATGGTGCCGGCGGAGAGTTTTTTAAGGAGCAAACCTTGACCTTTCGAACATCAGAAATTGCTCGGGCAATAGGCGTACACGTAAATACCGTCCGGTTTTACGAAAAGATGGAGCTAATCCCCAAGCCGGAGCGCGAAGCGAACGGCTACAGGGTGTATACGCGGCGCCATCTCTTTCAGATGCGTCTATTGCGCGCGGCCTTTCGCGCCGAAATCGTAAGCGCGAATCTGCGCAAAGAGGCGCTGGATATAGTCAAAACATCCGCCGATGGCAATATCGGCGCCGCCGCACAAAAAACGCTGGCCTACCGCGCGCATATTGAAAGCGAAATTTCCCAGGCAAAGAATGCCCTTATACTTGCGGAACGGATGATAGGCGGCGGCCTTCGGCTATCCGGGATGGAAGCAGCCGAGTCGGGATTACACGGACGGCCAAAGGCCGCCNNCCCGTCGCGCAGCCGCCGCCATAATCGGCGTCAGTGCCGACGTACTGCGCGACTGGGAGCGGAACGGGCTGATCGATATCCCGCGCGAAGGAAACTGGCGGCAATACGGCCCAAACGAAATTAACCTGCTAAAAATCATCGCGCTTCTTCGCAGCGCAAATTATTCACAGTCCGCAATTCGCCGTATGCTGCAAAAGCTCGATCACGGCGAAAAAGACCTGCTTTTTGCCATCGATACGCCCGAACCGGACGACGATATTATTTCGGCGGCAGATCGATATATCACGTCGCTAACAGGCGCGCTGGCCGATACCGATGAGATGCTTGCGGCGCTGACGGATATGGCGGATCAAGAATAACCCTACAGTAGCCCACCACTTTATTAATAGATGCTATTCTCTCTTTTAGTGAAAAGAGGGAGAGTTTTTT
>DBDD01000339.1:2064-4960 GCA_002293365.1 Christensenella sp. UBA941
ATAGTGCAGATGGCGATTATTTGGGAGGTTGCACTGGAAACGTCGTCCGGCCTGTGGGTTACGCTATTGACGCTCTGCGCCACCATACCGCAAACTATTTTGTCGTTTTTTGCGGGGGTGTGGGCCGACCGGTATCCGCGCAAACGCATGATAATCCTCGCGGATATCGGTATCGCCGTCGTCACGCTGATTTTAGCGCTGATTTTGATCGGCGGGATCTACGGCGGGCTTATCCCGCTGCTGCTCGCCGTATCGGCGCTGCGTTCCGTCGGCGCGGGGATCCAGACGCCCGCAGTCGGTTCGGTTATACCTCAGCTCGTTCCGGAAGAACATCTTCTTCGCTACAATGGAGTAAGCGGGGCCATGATGTCCATAGTGCAGTTTGCTTCTCCCGCCGCCGCGGGCGCGCTCCTTGCTTTTGGCCCGCTTCATTGGGTGCTGTTGGTCGACGTGGCTACGGCGATACTCGGCGTATTACTGCTGTTGTTTGTAAATATTGCCCACAGCAAGCAGGACGAAAACGCGGAAAAGCCGGCGTTTTTGAAGGACTTGAAGGCCGGCGTAGCCTACGCGGCGGGCGAGCGCGCCGTGCGCCGCCTGCTTTTGACCTACGGCGCGTTTATCTTTTTGGCCGTTCCGTCCGGATTCCTTTCGACTCTGATGATCGAGCGGACGTTCGGAAGCAGCTACGTTTATCTGACGGTAAACGAAATGGCTGGATTCGCGGGCATGGTGCTTGGCGGGATTATCATCGGCGCTTGGGGCGGGTTTAAGGAAAGGAATAAGACGTTGCTGCTGGGCCTTTTCTGCTACGGCCTGTTTTCGCTGGCCATTGGCTTCGCTTATACGTTTTTGCTCTTCGCGGCGCTCATGTTTCTCTACAGCTTATTCATCCCGGTGATACAGTCGTCCGTGACGGCGGCGCTGCAAGCAATCGTCCCCGAAGATAAACTGGGCCGTGTTTTCGGGCTGCTCGGCGCGATGTTCTCAGGCTTTATGCCGCTGGGGATGGCTATATTCGGGCCGCTGGCCGACGCCGTACGGATTCAGCATATGATCATCGCTTGCGGCGGGCTGTTGATTCTGCTATGCTCATTATATATTAAACGCACGCATAGGAGATCCAATGGTAATGGATATAATACTTAACGCAATCATCATCATCTTACTTGTCGTTATCGCCGCGCTGCTCATCGCGAGCCGTAAAAACTCCGGCGCAGGTGAAATACCGGCTTTACTCAAACGCGATTCCGAAGCGATGCGCGAAAGCGTATCGAGGCAAATCGCTTCGGGCGCGACGGAACAGTTCGAACGCTTCGGGCTGATTCATAAAAGCGTACAGGAGACGCTGCTTTCGAGCGGCAAAAGCGTAGAAACGACGCTGCAATCTAGCCGCGCCGAACTGAACGAGCAGCTAGGAAAGTTTTCGCTTCAGCTCGATATGCGTCTCTCGTCCATCCAGCGCGGTAACGCCGAAAATCTGGACAGGCTAAACTCCACGCTCGAAAGTAAAATCAAGGCGCTGCAAGAGAGCAACGAAAAGCGCCTCGAGCAGATTCAGGGCGTCGTCGACGAAAAACTCCAAAAAACGCTCGAAACGCGGCTCGCGCAGTCGTTTGAATTGGTCGGAAAGCAGCTCGAACGCGTTTCAGAGGGGTTAGGCGAGATGAAAAACCTCGCCGCCGACGCCAAGAGCTTGAAAAACGCGCTGACGAACGTAAAAGAGCGAGGCGCGTACGGCGAAATCCGGCTCGAAAAGCTGCTTTCGGATATCCTCGCGCCGGGCCAATACGAAATGAACGTCGAAATCGGCAACAATAAGCGCGTGGAGTTCGCCGTGAAGCTGCCCGGCGGAGACGCGCCGCTGCTTTTGCCCATCGACTCGAAATTTCCGATCGAGGACTATAACCGCCTGCTCGACGCCGAGGACAAGGCCGCAATCGACGCCGCGCGCAAGTCGCTTACACAGAAAATACGGGTTTTCGCGAAGGATATCTACGATAAGTATATCCTACCGCCCAAAACCACGGATTTCGCGCTGATGTTCCTCCCAACGGAGGGCCTATACGCCGAGGTTGTGCGGGACGCCGCGCTTTTTGACGAGCTGCGCGACAAGTACAAGGTCACGGCTGTGGGCGCGACGACGCTGTCGGCGTTTTTGGCCTCTTTGCAGATCGGCTTCAAGACGCTGGCTATCGAGCAGCGCTCTCAGGAGGTATGGAACACGCTGCGCGCGGTGAAGTCGGAATTTGTCAAATTCGGCGATATGCTCGACAAGGCTCAAAAGCAAATCCAAACGGCGGATAAGACGCTGGAAGAAATCGTCGGAAAGCGTACGCGCGCTATAAACCGTACGCTGCGCGGCGTCGAGGAGCTCGGCGAGGCCGCAGCGCCATTAGTTGATACGATGGAGGCATGATTTTTTGAAAAACTAAGGGACTGAAACAATGGAGGCCGATGGATGAGCAATAAGTTTTGCGCAGAAATGCGCCTGTTCGAACGGGAAAAGGGCTGGTACTACGTTTCTGTGCCGCCGGAATTAAGCAAACCGCTAGAGCCTCTTGCAGAACGCGGCTTGATTGCCGTTACGGCGAAAATCGGCAACTCAAGCTGGCCGACGTCGCTTCTGCCGATGGGCGACGGAACGCACTTTATCGCCTTGCCCGCGAAAGTTCGCGCGAAGGAAGGGCTTAAGCTCGGCGCTAAGGCCGAAGTGTCGTTTGAACTGAGAATCAGGCAGACAATGAGCGTATAGCGTAAAAAGCCCCGAATCCTTAGAGATTCAGGGCTTTTCGCGTTGGCAGGGGTAGAAGGACTCGAACCCTCAAGAACGGTTTTGGAGACCGTCATGTTACCATTACATCATACCCCTATTGGTGGTCTGTACTGGACTCGA
>DBDD01000346.1:0-1115 GCA_002293365.1 Christensenella sp. UBA941
GAAGCATTCCAGCAGCAAAGGAATGACGAACAAATCCGGCTTAATGATAACAGCGCCCATCAGTATGAATTCATCGCAGAGAATCAAAAATGCCGCGCCGGATATGATTGAAGCAACGGCGGAAGGCTTGTTATTTTTACGCTTGCGCGGAAAGATTTCTTTGAAAAAGCCGAACAAAATCTCCTTTAGCTTATAGAAAGAGACAAAGAATACGAGTATATTTGGCAAGAGGCTCAGCCGGTAACCAAAAACTATGCGAAAATAGTAGAAAACGCGGTCGCCAAGGCTATACCACGCGGACATTAGGGGTAGATTCGGCTTCATTCCTTCGAGCTTGGAGGTAAAGGAAAATTCCTGGACAAATATTTCGTAGCTCATCGTATCGGCCATGCCGTCGGGGAAGACCGCCTTCATGAAAAAGTACAGCGCGAAAATGACAACGAATAGTATGTCTATTTTATTGAAGGCGGGAGCGTATAGCGATACGCGCTTGCGAAGAAGGAATAAAACCGCCGCTAAGGCGAGCAATCCTACGAGGAAGCATGCCAAGCTCGATACGACGTCGCCGAAAATACAAAAGCTTAGGAACCGCCCAAAGCAATCGAAAAAAGCGAGCGCCAACAGCGCAAGAAATATAAACGTCAGGCTATCTAGGCGCAGCGCTTTTGCGGTTTCAGGCTTTGACCGGCGCATCAAGAGTCCTCCGAACCTAAAATTAATTCGTATATTAGGCCGTTGATATTATAACACGTAAAAAAGCACGATCCAATAGAGAACAACGCCGCCGCCCAATACATGCCGCTTGAGCGCGCGTTGCGCGCCGCGAAGCGTCATGTTATACTTTATAGGGAAAGCTACAAATGGAAATGGAGAGACAAGATGCAGCGCATAGCCGTTCTTATTCCTTGCTACAACGAGGAACTTACGATCGCGAAGGTCGTGCGGGATTTTAAAAACGCGCTTCCCGAAGCCGCTATATATGTTTTCGACAATAACTCGAAGGACAAAAGCGCGGAGCTTGCCGGAGAAGCCGGCGCCGTCGTCGTGCGAGAGCCCCGCCAGGGTAAGGGCAACGTAATACGCAGCATGTTCCGCCAAATCGACGCCGAGTGCTA
>DBDD01000346.1:1149-16824 GCA_002293365.1 Christensenella sp. UBA941
GCGGATATGGCCGTCGGCGACAGGCTATCAACGACCTATTTTACGGAGAACAAGCGCCTGTTCCACAATTTTGGCAATAAACTGGTGCGTACGCTTGTTTCTTGGCTCTTTGGATCCGACATACGGGATATCATGACGGGCTACCGCGCGTTCAGCTACGAGTTTGCCAAGAGCTTCCCGGTGCTTTCGCGCGGCTTTGAAATCGAGACCGAGATGACTATACACGCTCTCGATAAGAACTGGGTAATACGCCAGGTTCCGATTCAATACAAGGACAGGCCCGAGGGCAGCGAATCAAAACTACAGACCGGGCGCGACGGCGTGCGCGTACTGAAGATGATATTCCGCTTGTTCAAGGACTACCGGCCGCTGGCTTTCTTCGGAGCTTTCGCGGCTGTGATGCTGGTGATCGGCGTGATCGGGTTCATCGTGGTTTTAGTCGAATTCTTGAAAACGCGGATGATTTTGCATATGCCAACGCTCGTTGTGTCCATGTTTCTCTTTCTTGGCGCAATGCTCTCGTTTATCTGCGGCCTTATTCTGGATACGCTTCGCAAGCAGCACAGGCAGGATTACGAGCTGTATTTGAATCAGCTTGAACAACATAAAGCGAAAACTTCAAGATGACCATGCGCTCAGGGCGCTATATAGCGTCGGTCATCTCGTTTGACTTGGAGTTTTCCTACTGCTATAATGTGCTTATTTCACTGTTCGCTTGGGGGGATTTAAAACGATTTACACTATTCTTCATATATTTGTGTATTTACTCTGCTCCAGCGGAGGGATGATATTAATCAAGCTCGGCTCCGCGGAAAATAGGCTATCTTTTCAGGGCCGCTTTATGGATTTCCATTTTAGCTACATATCTCTTTTAGGCATGGTTTTATATATAGTCAGTTTTATATTGTGGATGATCGCGTTACAGAAATTTCAGGCGAGCTACATAATACCGATAGCCGTCGGGCTTAGCCTTTGCGTTACGGTGCTGCTGTCGCTAATTATATTAAAAGAAAGCATCGGTTTATATCAAGGCGTCGGCATGTTTTTGATTATCGCCGGTGTGGTTCTGCTGAACATAAAAAAATGAAAGCTAGGAGCTTCTTATAGATGAATGTGGGAATTATCGGCATGGGAAAAATGGGAATGCTGCACGCCGCGACGCTCGGCTGTCTCGACGGCGTCAAGGTTGTGGCGGCTGCGGATAAGTCGCGCTTTATTCTAAGCGCGTTTAAGCGGTTTCGCAAGGATATGCGCTATTATACTTCATACGAAAAGATGCTAGAAAAGGAATCGCTGGACTTTGTCGTGATTTCGACGCCGTCTTTTTTACATGCTCAAGCGGCAATTAGCGCCGCGGAAAAGGGCTGTCATGTTTTCCTTGAAAAGCCCATGACCGCAACTTACGAGCAGGCGGAGCAAGTGGATAAAGCCTTGGATAAAAATAATGTTAAATGTATGATTGGCTTTTACCTGCGCTATGTGCCGCAGTTTGCTAAGGCGAAGGCAATCCTCGAAAGCGGCGATTTGGGCGTTATAAAAGCGGTGAAAGCGGAGATATATATCGCCGACGTATTTGGCGAAGCGCCCGGATGGCGCTACCAAAAAGCAATATCGGGCGGCGGCGTCGTGATCGATTTCGCCGTGCATTGCCTAGATATGCTGTATTGGTACTTTGGCCCGGCGAAAAGCATAAGCGCCCAGCTCCGCAGCCCGTATTCAAAAGAGGTAGAGGACGAGGCGGAAGCCGATATCGAGTTTGCGAGCGGGGTAAGCGCGCATATGAGCGCATCCTGGAGCAAAAAGGAATACCGTAAAACTTACCTAAAGCTATATATCGAAGGCGAACACAAGTCGATGACCGTCGGTGAGCATTCGCTGATTGTCGAGTCCCCCGAAGGTAGGGAGGAGTTTTTTCTGCCGGATTTGTTCCACGGATCCTTTGTGGACATCGGAGGCGGAAATATGTATTCGGACGAAATATTGGAGTTCGTTTCGGCGATTCGCGAAGATCGCGAGCCGGCGATTTCCGCAAAGGACGGTCTGGAGGTGATGCGTATGGTAAACATGATCTACGCGTCCGCCGAATCCGGACAAACCGTATTTAGGTCTCAAGGAGCGCGCATATGACAATCGACAGCGTTATTCTAGGCGATAATCAATTTTTTGGCGTAAACCATATGTCCGAGGACATAGGCATGGAGCGCTACGAACAGTTTAAAGATCTTACCGAGATAAAGCGGATCATCCATATGGCGATGGACTACGGCGTACGCGGCGTTATGTTCTCCACGCACCCCTCGGTGCCCCAGATATGCGAGATGCTGATTAAAGACGCGCGTATACGCGGCGAAATGAATTTCTACGTCAATATTCCCTATATTCTGAAATACGTCCGCATGGCAAGCGAGATGGGCATCGCGGGGACGGTCGCCCATACGCTGTACGGCAAATCGCTCCTTGAAAAGCTGAAATTCGGCGCGCTGAGCGGGCTGAACGCCTTGAGCGCGAACTATCTCGGCATGGTTAACCGCATGATCGATTTGGAGCTCGCGCCGTTTAAAGGCCTCCGGGTCAAGGCCGTATTTTTGCATAACGTCCTGTGCGACCTGATAATGGGGCTCAACGTGCCCGGCGTATTGCAAAGCTTCGACAGCTACATACGAAAGGCTTACGGAGCCATTCCGGCGTATGGTACGCTGAATTATCCCAGATTTGCTCAATTTTTAAATAACGCCGGCTTAAATGAATCGCTCGTTATGACCGCTGTGAATCAAAAGGGCTTTTATATGAACCCAGACAAGGCTTCCTACGAGAGAGCTATCGCCGAAAACAAGCACACGGTATTGGCGATGGCGACGCTTGCGAGCGGCAGGCTAAAGCCCGACGAAGCGTACAAGTATTTGTTTACTGAGACGAGCGTAAAGAATCTGGTGGTCGGGCTTTCGTCGCAAAAACACGCGGAGGAAACGTTCGGAGCCATCAGGCGGCATAGAGAGGATGAATAGAGCGGCGTGAAACGGACGACTGCGACCTCAAAGGAGCTTGACAGCGCGATCGGCAGTACCGAAATAGCCTTGCTTATCAAGCAAAAGCGGGGCCTATACCGCAATTACCAGCAAACGTATGGGCTTATGCTCGACGCGCGAAAAAAGTATATATCGGCGCAAGACGGCGTTCTTTTGGAGATTGGAACCGGAGGCGGGTTTTTAAAAGAGCTGCTTCCGGAGCTGATTACATCGGATGTTATCGAGAGCGATAACGCCGAGATGGTTATAAACGCTCAGCGCCTGCCATTTGAAGATAACAGCGTCAGCGTAATTTTCGCTATGCACGTGCTGCATCATATACCGGATATCCGCGCGTTTTTAGACGAGGCTTCGCGCGTACTCGCTCCGGGCGGGGGCATAATATGCGTGGAGCCATATTGGGGCCCGTTTGCGTCCTTCCTATTCAAAAACTTTCACGAGGAGCCGTTCGACAAAAAGGCGGCGGCGTGGGAATTTCCGTCAAGCGGCCCTATGTCGGGCGCGAATCAGGCGCTGAGCTATTTACTGCTCAAGCGCGATAAAGCCGTATTTGAAAGAGAATACCCTCAATTCAGCGTTATGGGCCGGAGGACGTTCAACTGTCTGGCGTATATCGCGAGCGGAGGCTATCGCTACAAACAATACGCTCCGGACGCCCTGTTTCCGCTGATACGCTTTTTCGACGTGCTTCTTAGTCCGCTCATGCGAATATTTGGCCTTCACCATCGCTTTGTACTGGTTAAAACCGATTCATCATCGTCTTTAGCGGATTAATATTATTCCCTTCTTCTCGACGGCGAGCACTAATTTGAAAGCGCCGTCAGCTCCGGCTGGATGAGCATAACTGACCAGGGATAATCGCTAAGCGCGCCGTTTATCGGGCGAACGGCGAAGCCGATAGTATACTCGCCTTGCGGGATATCCAGCTCGAATTCTATTTTGGACGGCAATTCGCCGGGAGGTACTGTATACGACGCAATAAGCTCGCTTGCGCCGCCCGCGTTTAGATGGACGTCCAATATAACGGACTCTGCGGCCCCGTCCCATTGCGGCATATCTATACAATGCCCTAAAAACGCTTCAAACGTACTTTTGCCGGAAGCGCCGGGCGCAGTCCATTCGAAGGAGGCGTTTCCAGAGCGGAAATGCGCCGTCAAAATATCCACGGCGGCGGGCTCGCCGCTTTTTAGCGGGCGAAGCTCAAGGGCGTACAGCCAGTCCTCGCTGTTTAGAAAATTGGCCTTCGTCCTGCGAATTTCGCCGCCAAGCTTATAGCCGGAGTTATTCAGGCCGCCTAATATGCCTTGCACGGCGGCTCCGCTTGTCATCAGATAAAACCCGCTTCCGCCGTTTAGCCGCAGCATCTCGCTTTGCGCCTGCTCGCTATAGCTCGGTATAATGCTGATTAGCGGCGTTTCGTCCATACCTATAAGCGCGGGATACACGGTAGTACCGCCGCCCATCGCAAGCGCTTTTATATCCCCGTAGAAGCTTTCGTCTACGCCGGAGTCGATATCGCGGAGTATATAGGCGGCGTTGTCTTTGTATACGGACGGCATATTGTCTTCAAAGATTGGCTCTATCGCCGCCCAGTTGCGGTTCGTCAAAAGTACCGTGCCTCCGACGAAGCACAGGTTCAAGAGAAAGGGCAAGCATACCGCAGCCAAGCCAATCCGCTTATATATCCTTTTGCCGGAAGCGGGGAGAACCTTGATTCTATGGACGATCTCCACCGCCGTTTGGGCGGCCAGCGCGCCGGAAAGCGGCGCAAGGAATATGATATAGCGCCAATAGCCGACCATCAGGAAGCTATTAGCTAAATGCATTATGACGATTATTGCCGGTATTAGCCAATGGCGGCGCTCCGGGCGCTCGCGCCGGATAAACCGGCGATACGCCGCGCGGGCAAGCCAGACGATTGCGAGAATATAGCCAAAGCCCAGCGACAGCTCCGGGGTGCGGAATTCTCCGATTCTGGTTCTGTCGATCATGCCGTATACCGGCCATATCAGCCCTTGCCATGTGTTTTCCGGGCCCCAGCGGTCGTCCGACCAAGCTATCGGCGCAAAGTATTCCGACTTAAAGATATTGTTGGCAAACGGAAACGTAGGGCTGCCCGTTTGCACATAGGCGTTTATCGCGTATACGGCGATAGGGAAGACGAGCGAGGCCGCGCCCAACAGCACCTCGCGAAGGCGGATCGTTTTATAGTTCAGAGCGATATAGAGCGCCGCCAATACGGCGACGAACAAGCCGTTGCTAATTCTCAGCGCGGCCATTATTCCCGAGAGCCAACAAAGGTATATAGTCACGGCCGGGCCGCTTTTCCCGATCAGCAGCAGATATACAATTTCTAAAACGAGAGGTATAAGCCAAAGATCGCTGTTGTAACAGTTTATGAGAAAAAAAGCGTGCAGCGACGCGAAGCCTACCCCGGCGCACAAGGCCAAAACGGGCGCGCGGAGCTTATGGCCGGCGAGAAGCGACGCTATGATACGCTTTGTCTGGAAATAGAAGAGAATTATGACGAGCGGATTCGTTACCGTACCGAGGCGGTAGCCCAAAAACCGCCGGAATAGCGTGGACAGACGATCCCCCAAGGGATAGGCAAAGGATTGGATATCCGTCGCGGGCATGTAATTATATGAGATATTGTTTTCAAACGGGTATTCCTGAAAAAAAACGTGGCAATGGTCGCCGTCGGACCAATGGTTCGCAATGGGCAGCCTATACGCGTACAGCGCTAAGCATGCGGCGATTACCATGATATCGGCCCAACAAACGGCGTCTTTTTCGATTTCAAAATATTTTCTTAGTAAAAAAGCGAGGCCGAGCGCAAGCAAAGCCGCAAGCGCATACCCCCACAGCGGCGCGCTGAACAGCTTAAAATAAGTTATATAGTCGTTTAGTACGATTGCTGTTATATATACGATATAACACAGCATCGAGCGCGTTATCGGGATTTTTGACATAAGCTTCATGGCGTTAGCTCCGGCTGGATAAGTATTACGGACCAGGGAGCTTCGTAAAGCGAGCCGCTGACGGAACGCACGACGAATTCGAGCGAGCAATCCCCTTTGGGGATATCAAGTCCGAGCCGAATCTTTTCCGGCAGCGCGCCGGGCGTTATCGGAAAAGACGCAAGGGGCTCGCCTTCTTCCCCGCCTCCGCCGCGAAGGAAGACGTCCGTTATCACCTCTACGAAGGAGCCTTCCCATTGCGGCAGATTCATCCCCGGCCCAAGATACGCTTCGAACGTACGCTTCCCGAGCGCCCCTTCGGGCAGCTTCCACTCGAAGGAGGGGGCTGCGGACAATACGTTCGCGGACAAAACCTCCATAGAGACGCTTTCGTCGTAGGACGGTAGCGGAGTAAGCTCGAATGCGTACAGCCAATCGTCACTGTTTATAAAATTGGCCCTGGTCTTGCGTATGTCGCCGCCGAGCTTGAAGTTGGAGCCGTTGAGATATTTTAGCAGCGCTTCGGCGTGCTCGCCGATCGTCATATAGTAAAAACCTCCGTCGCGATACGGCTGTAGCAGCGCGCGTTGCCGCTCGGGAACGGTTCCGGCATAGACGCTGATAAGCGGCGTATCGTCCATCCCGAGCAGCGCCGGAAGGGCGGACGTTTCGTTAGCCATGGCCAGCGCCTTGATATCTTTTATAAAGCTTTCGTCTACGCCGCTCGTTTGGTCGCGAAGCAAATAAGCCGCGTTTCTTTCGTGCACGTCCGGCCATAGCGTCGCGGGAGCCGCGTAACCCTGGTTATGGCTTGTATTAAGCGCCAAATTGACCATCAACGCGAAATTTATAAGGAATGGGACGCAAGCGGCGGCTATGCCCGCGCATAGAATTATTTTTTTATTAGAGGCAAGGCGTTCCTTCTTTGGCCGCTTCTTTTTTAGCTCCGAGTATATTTCTATAAACGTTTGCGCGGCCAACGCGCCGGAAAGCGGGCAGAGGAAGATGATATAGCGCCAATAGCCGATCATCAGGAAGCTATTGACCAGATGCATAGAGACGATCATGGCCGGCAGCAGCCACGCTTGGCGTTCGGGGCGTTTGCGGAGGATAAAAAGCCGATAGGCGGCTATAAAGAGCCATACGAGCGCAAGCAGATAGCCCGCCCCAAGCGATATATCCAGAAAATCCATTCCGGAGGTTCTCGTAGTATCGAACATGCCGTAGATCGGCCATATCAGGCCCTGTAAGACGCTTTCGGGGCCCCAGCGCGCGTCCAGGCCGGATCCAAGCTCGAAAAATTCGGATTTGAAGACGTTGTTATAAAACGGGAAGACGGGATTCCCCGTTTGCAGGTAGACATTGAGCGCGTAGACGGCTATGGGAAGGATGAACGCCGCAACGCCGATAAGCACGCTCTTTACGCGCAGCGATTTATAGTTGAACGCGATATAGAGCGCCGCCAATATTACGATAAACATGGCGTTGTTAATTTTCATGGAGGAAGTCAGGCCGCCGAGCCAGCAAAGGTAAATTGTTGTCGCCGGGCCGGAAGCCCCGGAGATCAGCAGGAAGACTATCTCTAAAATGAATGGAACATACCAAAGATCGCTGTTATAACAGTTCAGGATAAAATAGGCTTGCAGCGATACGCTGCCGACCGCCGAGCATATCGAAAGAAGGGCGCCGTTAATTTTGTTGCCTGCCACAAGCGCCGCTATTATCCGCTTTGTCTGATAATAAAATAAAATAATCAAAAGCGGATTGGGCAAAGTGCCAAGCCGGTAGCCTAATATATGGCGAAAAGGCGTTGAAACCCTATCGGCCAGAGGGTAGGTGTAGGTTTGGATGACAGTAGCCGGGAAGTAATTGCGGGAAACATTGTCGGCGAAGGGGTATTCCTGTAGATAGATATGGTAGTTGTCCGCGTCAAACCAATGGTTCGGTACGGAGACCTTTAGCGCGTATAGCGCGAAGCACGCGGCGATGACGGCGATATCGGCTAAGTGAACCGGCGTTTTTTCGATTTTCACAAACTTTCGTAAGGCAAAAGCTGCTCCGAACGTTATAAGCGCCGCGAGGCCGTAACCCAAAAGCGGGGCGTTGAAAAGCCTGAAATATGTTATGTAGTCGTTTATAAGGATAAAGGAGACATAGACCACATAACAAAGCATCATGCGGGTAATCGGGAATTTAGCTTGTGCGCCGGCAAGAATCGTTTTTTTCATATATCATTCCCTTTTGAAAATATACGGGCGCTAAATAGCCTCGCGCAGCGCCCTTTTGCGTAAAAAGCGTATACCGCGCGATACGAGAAGCGACGTTAACGCGCCGTAGCGGGTTTTGTAGTGCTTATTGTAAAATAGCTCCATCGCGTCGTAAAAGTGGTTCACCACGGCTTTGGAGCGCGTTTTTAAGCCGCTTTCGCCTTTCAGGTGCGTCATTTGGGATCGGCCGTAATACACCACCGAGCGCCCTGTAAGCTTGATACGGAAGCAGAGGTCGAGATCCTCGCCGTACATAAAAAACGCTTCGTCGAAGCCGCCGATTTCGGTAAACGCGTCGCGGGAGGCCATTAAAAACGCGCCCGACACGGAGTCGACGCCGCAAACGGCGTCCTCCGGAACGAAGGTTTGGCGGTATTGCCCAAACGCGCGGCTATGGGGAAAAAGCCTGTCCAGCTTTGTAAAATAGCAAAGCGACGCCCAAGGCGTAGGGAAGCCCCGCTTGCAGCCATGGTCGAATGCGCCAGATTCCAAGCGGGTTTGTATACCGAGCGCCCCCGTCTCAGGATGCGCCAGCATATACGCGCTGCACGCGTCCAGCGCGCCGCCGTGTACGAGCGTATCGGGGTTTAGAAAGAGCAAAAGCTCGCCGCGGGACGCTTTCGCGCCAATATTACACGCATGGCCAAAGCCCTTGTTTTCGGCGATTAGCGTTTTCACGCGCGGATCGTTTGAATGAAAGCGGAGCGCCTCGCCGCCGTTGTTGACGACGATGATCTCGAAAGCGGCTTCGCGGGTATTGCGTACAACCGAAGCGATAGCCGCCTCGGCCAAGGATGGCGTATTATGATTGATGATAACAATAGAAATCATATGTTCATTATAGTCCATTTTGTTGGATTTAGCTATAAGCGGCGTACCGGCTCACGCCGCCCGGTAAACCAGATAGAGCGGCTGTCCGGCGGCGTTATCTATGGTATGGATCAGTTCGAAGGATTTATCGGGGAATTCCTTTTGAAAAGCCTCGAAGCCGCCGGCGACGGCCGGGAAATTAAACATACCCTCGCCCTTCGTAACCAAAAGCACGTCCTTGCCATAGAAATATTCGTTGTAGCGGAGCTCCTTTTCCGATTCAGGCGTTTCGCCGTATTCGTCGAAGAAGCCCTTCAGCTCGATATAGCTCTTGGCGTCCCGCTTAGTATCGAACGCGTAGAGCTGGTTATTGGTACCCCAGTCGACGGAATATATGTTGGTTATCTCCGACGCCTGTACATATTCGGCAAGCTCGTAGATATGCGGATCCCAATTGGCGCTGTAGACGTTATCCTCGTTTGAGACATAGCCGGTATACCAAAGATCCGCCTGTAGATTGAGGCCGGTAACGGCGGCGAGCGCCAATGCGCATGCAGCCGCGGCGGCGATCTTTAGCAAATGCTTGCTTTGAAAAGCGTTTATTAAACAATAGCCGCACAGCGCGATAAAGAGCATCGCGAAGGGGAAGAGCATGATCGTGTGGTGCGGCCCGCCCGCTTCTTTTGTTATCGCCATCTCGAGGAAGATTATTACCGCCGTGGAACAAAGGACGGCATAGTTTAGCATGCGTTCTTTTGGCAGCTTTGAAAATACGCAAAAGGCGGCCAGCCCGATTAGGCACGCTATCGATAGATAAGCCGTAAAATAGCTGAACTCCACGGGAGCGAAAAACATATAGCCCGTGTAGCTCGCGCCGGAAAGCGTATCGCGGTAAAGCGAAGAGATCAGCGCCAATCTTTCCGTAAAAGTATAGCTGCCTTGCGAGACGCCCATGCTTGTAAGGAGCGGAATCGCGACGGCGGCATAGACGGCGGCGATCCCCAGAAACGTAAGGAACGGAGCGCGAAAACGCGCGCCCTTTTCTTTCCATAGCTGTATAAAAAATTCGCGGTGGAATATGAGCGCGCTTACGCCAAACGCCGCTCCGAACCAGATAAAGCTGCTTTTGTCGTACATGCCGGCCAATATGGACAGGAAGACGACGTAGGCGTATACGAGCTTTTTCGTATCGAGCAGCCGCAGAAAAGCCCAAAGCGTTAAAAAGATCAGGAACATCATAATGCTCGACGGGCCCCAGTCCATCTTTGTGGAGATGATAAAGCACAAGCTCGTGGACATAATCAGCGCGAGGGCGTTGCCAACCCATAGGCTATTGGAGAGCCGCACGGCGACCCTATACCCTAGAAAAAGCGTAAAGGCCGCCAATATGATCATCGGCAGGCGGATCGCTAGCGCTGAAACGCCAAACAACGCAAAAACCGGATAATACAGATAAGCTTTTAAAGCGCCGATATAAGGCATAACCATGATAGGAACGCCCAATATATCGAAAGAAAAATGTTCGGCCTTCGAGCCGAGCGCTATATTGGAAAACGTTATTTCGTCGTATTGTACGCCGGGATAGGCGATTTGATAGGAGCAAAACCCCAAGAACGCCGCGATACATATAAATAAAAGCGCGTATGATATGGCGCGCTGCTTTTTCGCGGCCGAATCGTTCGCTTGCATGGAAGGATCAGCCCTTTCTATAGAGGATCAGCTTTCTCGCCGTAAAATTCCAAGCGAAGACGAGCAGCGTTGCGATACACTTGGATATTAAAAAATGCAAGCCGGCCGTTTCCGTGAAAAACCACAAAAACACTTCCGTTAAGCCCAAGCCGACCAGCGATACAACGACGAATACGGCGATCTCGGCCGATTTGCCCATGGGAGAGCGCACGAAGAAGATAAAACGGGAGGACAGGGCGTAGTTTACGGCTACGCCGAGGATAAAGCCCAGCGCCGCGCAGACGAGGTAATGTAGGCCCGTTAGCGATACGAGCCATAAGACGCCCGCGTCGGCGACAAACGCGATAACGCCTACAAAAAGCGCCCTAAACGCTTGCAACGCCGTGTTCGACGTCGGTTCCGTTAAAAGGGCCCTAAGCTTAAACCCCAAGATTAGCCGTATTAGCTCGCTCATATTCGCGCCCTAAGCGGCGGTTCGCTTGCCGCCGCCCCCATACTCAAAATCTGCTTCATTATAATCCATCGCTCTGGAGAATTCAACGGAGGCGTAAAAGCTACTGCACCTCGGCCGGCCCAGCCGGCTCCGCCGTTAACGGCTCGATTACGTCGGCCGTGCTGGCAAGGCCCACCTCGATCGCCTCGAAGATCACATAGTCGATCTTGTCCGGAAGCATGTGCAACAGGCCGGGTTCGTCCTCGTTGTAGTTCACGAAGTAAACTTTTTTGAAATAGTCGATGATGCCGGAGCTTGTTCCATTTAAATCGTAAAGGGCCGGCGGCGTATAGGAGTCGCCGATAATCAGGGCCGTTCCCAGCGGCGCTTCGGCCTGGTTCGTCCAAACCGTCATCGTGGGGATACTCCAATCCGGCCCGGACGACGTTATCGGCGACGCTTTTTGAACTGTCGGCGCCGTTTCATAAATAGGCGTCAGGATGCTTAGGCTGTTCAGCTGGTTGCCATTCAGACCGCCCATTGTGAACTCGGAGAGCGCGAGATCGTTTACGAACGGCGGCGCGATACCTTCCAATGCAGCCAAATGATTGATAACATCGCCGTAGGCGAGCGCCGCGCCGTAATCGTTCCAATGGAAGTCCGTCTTATAAAATACGGGGATTTCCTGTGCGCGCAGCGTTTCTATTACGTTGACAAAATGGCCCTCCAGCCTCGGATCGTTTTCACAAGCCGTGTAAAACCGCTCCAGCGTGACCGGTGTGGGCCGTTTTACGGGAAGGTCGGGCTGGTAGACGGTGTTTTTCTGGGGCGGATAAAAGAATACATATTTTATATCCCTTGCATCGCAAAATTCGGCAAGCTCGGCGTGACTGTCGAGTATCGGAGTAAAATCCTCTAGCCTTTCGTTATTAATTAGCTGATTGGAGACGACGTTATAGTAGTACATATAGCCGTTATCGTCAAAAAACAGTTCAGAGTTATAGCGGAAAAGCGTATAGTTCAGCTGGTTTTTTATACGAATAAACAGGTCGCGGGTGCCGAAGCCGTCGTTGTAATAGCGATCCCATTGCTGGAAGTATTCCCCGGTTCCGGAAAACGCCTCCGCCGCGTCCAAGGCAGGCCTCTCCAGCCTGGTGCGGTTTTCGTCGATCGTGATATCGGGTATCGCTTTTGCCAGGCCAAATACAGTGGCCAGCGTAGGCGCGGCGAGGAGCAGCGCCATCAGTGCAAGCAGGACGAGCTTCGAGCGCTCCAGCCTTGTTTTGGAAACATGCTTTTTTTGCGTTTTGCGTTTATCCATAGCGCTTATCGCCTCCCGCTAAAACTGGAAATAGATGAATGGAGAAAAGCTAGCGTCCGACATGTACGCCAAGCTTATACCCAAAAGCACGGCGGCGCATATCCCGTGCGCGAGCGAGCCGCGGTACTTATCGCGCAGCTTTGAAAACGGCAGTATTGATATTGCGAACGCGAACGCGGCGAAAACGATGGTTTGGGCGTTAACGTAGAACCAATACGTAAAATATTGAAAACCCTCCAGGCGGGTGTTTCCAAACATCACGCCTAAATAATCGATAGCGCCGCCTATATCGGGGCTGCGGAAAATCAGCCAGCCGAGCATGACTAGTAGAAAGGCGATAATTTGTCCGATTACGCCGCGCGTTTGAAAGTTGAAGCGATGAAAAAGCACCCGCTCGATTACGAGCAGCACGCCGTGGTAGAGGCCCCAGATTACAAACGTCCAGCTTGCGCCGTGCCAGAAGCCGCACAGCAAAAAGACGATCGCTAGGTTTATATAAGTCCTCAGCGCGCCCTTGCGGTTGCCGCCAAGGGGGATATATAGATAGTCCCGGAAGAACGTTGAAAGCGAAACATGCCAGCGCCGCCAGAACTCCGTGATGTTTTTTGAGAGGTACGGGAACAGAAAGTTTTCGTTAAAGTGAAACCCAAATACGCGAGCTATGCCTATGGCCATATCGGAATACGCCGAAAAATCGAAGTAGATTTGCAGCGTGTATAAGAATAAGCCCGTCCAGGCGAGCGGCGTCGTAAGCTCGCTTAGCCCGAGCGCGAATATCTTGTCCACAACCGTGCCAAACGTATTGGCAAGCAGAACTTTTTTTGCGAGCCCGAAGCAGAACCGGCACGCGCCTTCGTATATATCCTGTTTTGTGCTTTTGCGGCTGCCTAGCGCCTTTTCCACGACGCTGTAGCGGACGATCGGTCCTGCGATTAGCTGCGGAAAGAACGAGATGAACAGTGCGAGCTTTGCGACGTTCCGCTGTACGCCCACCGTACCGCGGTATACGTCGATAACGTAAGAAAACGCCTGGAACGTGAAGAATGAAATGCCCACCGGCAGGACGATATGTTGAAGCTCGGGCAGTTCCAGACCGAAGAGCGAAAAGAGCGGCGCCGCGTTTTCGTATAAAAAATTGAAATATTTGAAGACGATCAACAGGCCTAGGTTGAAAACAACATTGAATACAAGCAGCAGCTTTTTATGGCGGGAGGATCCATGGATACCCAGGCCGAAGAGATAATTTCCCAAAATTGATGCCGCAAGCAGAAAAAAATAGTAGCCGCTGCCCCATAGATAGAAAAAGAGGCTGAAAATGAGCAGGATAACGTTTTGGGCAGTGACGATCCTCTTTTGGGTACGTAATCGCGCTCTGCCGGACGCGGCGGCCGTAACCCCGGATAAGCGCGTCGCGATATAATAGCAGAGCATGACCGCCGGTAAAAAGCAATAGACGAATATATTCGAATTAAAAAGCATGGCTCACTTCCCGCGCCCAATGTATTTTGTCAAATCCAATACATATTATAGCCGCGGGCCATTAATAACTCAATCTATTTTTCTTTGTGCTTCTCCACTGTATAACGCTTGGAAAGAGGATTGCCGGCCATAGCCTGCGATAAGAAAAGGCTTCCCACGTTGACAAAACGCTTTTGGCGTGGTATAAATAGACCCGTCAAGTAAAAGACCTTGGCAGAGAATTGCGCGGCGTATATAGTTACCAATACGAAACGGGATTGGAGCATGGCATGGATAGATTCGAGCGCAATGTGGAAATGGGCCTGTTGCTCGATACATATGGCTCGTTCCTGACAAAGCGGCAGTACGAGATTATGGACTTGTTCTTCAACCAGGACATGTCCCAGTCCGAAATCGGCGAACAGACGGGCATAAGCCGCCAAGCCGTACACGATTCCCTCCAGCGTTCAATCGCGCAGATGAACGAAATGGAAGAGCGCCTCGGCGTTTTGCGCGTCGAGCGCGAGCTGCCGCGCCGCTTGCAAGCCTTAGCGCTGAGGGTTCAGATGCTGCCGGTGCCGACGGAATCGTACGCCGTGCGCGCGGACGTAGTGGACGATATATTGGCGATTTGGCCGCTGCCGAAGCTCGAAAAACATGAATAGGACGTAGCAATAATGGCATTTGAGGGTATATCCTCCAAACTGCAAAGCGTATTCAAAAAACTGACCGGCCGGGGCAAGCTGAACGAAAAGGACGTCAAGGAGGCGATGCGCGAGGTCAAGCTCGCATTGCTTGAGGCGGATGTCAGCTTCGCCGTCGTGAAGGAGTTCATAGCCAAGGTTTCGGCGCGCGCGGTAGGCGCGGAGGTGCTCGAAAGCCTTACGCCAGGGCAGCAGGTCATCAAGATCGTAAACGAAGAGCTGACGGCGCTTATGGGCGCATCCCACGCCAAGCTGCGGTTCGCTTCGGAGCCGCCGACGGTTATTTTACTAGCGGGCCTTCAGGGCGCTGGCAAGACGACTATGGCCGGCAAATTGGCGCTGCACCTAAAAAAACAAAACAGCAAGACGCCGCTCCTGTGCGCTTGCGATATCTATCGCCCGGCTGCCATAAAGCAGCTCCAGGTTGTGGGCGAAAAGGCGGGCGTGCCCGTATTCGAGCGCGGACAAAGCGATCCGCTTGAAACGGCGAGGCTCGCCCTTGAACACGCGCAAGCAAAGGGCTGCGATGTCGTGATCGTCGATACCGCAGGGCGTCTGCATATCGACGAAGAGATGATGGCCGAGATCAAAAAGCTCGCCGAAGGCTTAAACCCCACGGAAGTCCTCTTGGTCGTAGACGCCATGACGGGCCAGGACGCCGTAAACGTCGCGAAGACGTTTGGCGACGCGCTGCCGCTTACGGGCGTCGTTCTTACGAAGCTCGACGGCGATACGCGCGGCGGCGCGGCGATTTCCGTCCGCGCCACGACGGGCAAGCCCATCAAATACGCAGGCGTCGGCGAAAAACTGACGGACATTGAGCAGTTTCATCCGGATCGCATGGCCTCGCGCATACTCGGCATGGGCGATATGCTCTCCTTAATAGAAAAGGCGCAGACCGCCTTCGACAACAAAAAAGCCGCCGAGATGGAAGAGCGCCTTAAGAAAAACCAGTTCACGCTGGACGATTTTCTCGTGCAGTTCGAGCAGATGAAAAACATGGGCTC
>DBDD01000346.1:16918-21031 GCA_002293365.1 Christensenella sp. UBA941
CTAAACGCCTCGCGGCGCAAGCGCATCGCGCGCGGCTCCGGCACGACGATCCAGGACGTAAACCGCCTCATGAACCAATACGAATCGACCCGCAAGCTGCTCCGGCAATTTACCGGCGGCGGAGGCGGCAAAAAAGGCAAAAGAGGCCGCATGGGCAGGATGCCTTTTGGAATTTAGATTAATTTTTATTGGCGCTTCGCGCCAATAAAAATTAATTATATAGAAACACATTTGGAGGAAACACATGGCAGTCAAGATCCGCCTGCGCCGCATGGGCGCAAAGAAAGCGCCGTTTTACCGCATCGTCGTCGCCGACTCGAGGAGCCCGCGCGACGGCCGTTCGATCGAGGAAATCGGCTANNGAGAAGGCGAAGAAATGGATGCAGAACGGCGCGCAGCCTTCGGATACGGTGCGGGCGTTGCTGAAAAAAGCCGGGGCGATCGAGTAATCGCCTGAAAGGGGATATCCGAATGGATGAGCTCGTTCGTTATATTGCGCAAAATCTCGTCGACAACAAGGAAGCTGTGCGAGTCGAGAGCCATAGGGGCGATCGCGTCACGATCATCGAGCTACGGGTGGCTCCCGAGGATATGGGCAAGGTGATCGGCAAACAGGGGCGCATCGCGAAAGCGATACGCGCCGTCGTAAAGGCGGCGTCCTTGAAGGACGGGCGCAGATATTCGCTTGAGATAATATGAACACGCTCCGCGTGGGTTATGTGCTGCGCGCGCACGGCGTCAAGGGCGCGCTGAAGGTTCAGCCGCTTACGGACGACGTATCGCGTTTCAAGCGAATCAAGGAATTGTATATCGAGAAGGGCGGTTTACGTGGGGGCGGTTTATCTGAAGGCGGCCTCACGAAGCGCGCCCTTCTTGGAATCAAGAGCGACAAGGATTTTCTTACTATACAGCTTGAGGGCGTGGATACGCGCGACGCCGCCGAGGCGCTGCGCGGCGCGTATCTCGCCATAGAGCGCAAGGATGCGATCACCTTGCCCGCGGGACGGCACTTCATATGCGATCTGCTCGGCTGTTCCGTAGAAGCTCCGGGCGGGGCGCGCTACGGCGTATTGCGCGAAATCTATCAAAACGGCGCTGCGGACGTATACGCCGTAACGCTTGATAGCGGCGGAGAACTACTGTTTCCGGCGCTAAAACGCGTACTGCTCGATATCGACACGGCGCAAAAGCGCATTACGGTCGATCCCGAAGCGCTCAAAGAGGTTGCCGTCTATGAAAATTGACGTTATGACGCTCTTTCCGGACATGTTTCCGGGCGTACTCGGCGCAAGCATCATTAAGCGCGCGATCGAGAAGGGCGTTCTTTCCGTCAGCGTACACAATATTCGCGATTTCGCGGACAACAAGCAGCGCCAGGCGGACGATTACCCATTCGGAGGCGGCGCGGGCATGGTGATGATGGCGCAGCCGATCATTGACTGTTTGATGGACGTTGAGGGGGATGGGCCCAATGCGCGGCGCATCTATTTATCCCCGCGCGGGCGGACGCTTACGAGCGCCGTCGCTCATGAGCTGGCGGGGGAGGAGAGGCTTATATTGCTGGCGGGGCACTATGAAGGCGTCGACGAGCGCGCGCTTTCACGCTTCGAACATCTTTCGATAGGCGACTATGTTTTGACGGGCGGTGAGCTGCCGGCAATGGTGCTGATCGACTGCGTCGCGAGGCTTTTGCCCGGCGCGCTGGGAAACGAAGAATCCGCCGTAAACGAATCCTTCTCGAACGGGCTGATTGAGCATCCGCATTATACGCGCCCGGCGGAATTGCGCGGCGAGGCCGTTCCGGAGGTCTTGCTTTCCGGGCATCACGCCAATATCGAAACGTGGCGGCGGGAGCGTTCACTTGAGCTTACCAAGGCGCTCAGGCCGGAGCTGCTTAATGGGATCGAGCTGAGCAAAAAGGACAAAGCGTTTATAGACGGGCTGGACAGCGTGGAGGACAATTAGCCTATTGTTTTATCGTGACATATGATGCAAAGGGTGTTGTCATGCTTTCGGCATGGGCTTTTACTTTATCGGCTTTCCGGTTATCCCGTCTTTTACAAGCCGTCCGTGGGCGAGCCCGACTTCTTGCGGAATTGTTTGCTCTGCCATCCAGCCGCGCTTTGGATATTCTTTTGTACGTTCGTAATCGCCTATCATCAGAGTAATCAGCCTTCCGTGTCCTCCGTAGACGCCTTTATCATATTCATAATAATTTCGTAAAGAAGTTTTTATGCTGGTTGAAAAGAATTCCGGCTGCGGCTTCGGCCAATAGGCCAATGCTGTAGCGAAAAACCGCCTTGTCATGTACGGTTTGTGGATTAGAATTACTTTTTTAGGGTTAATCCCTCTTTCTTTTAAAAGCTCTGCTGAAAAAGTTATGTTATCGGCAGTATTTGAGGCGTTTGGCTCCCGCAATATGGCTTCTTGCGGAACGCCATGACTGACAAGCGTTTCACTAAGCAGTTCGGCCTCGGTTTTTGTGCCGCTTAAGTTTGGATTGGCAAAGCCGGAAACGACAATCAACGGGAAAACGCCTGTGTTGTAGAGTTCTGCGGCTCGATCCGCTCCGTCAACAAGACTTCCCGCGCCGCCAACGATACCGACATCAGCTTTAGCTGGTAAATCATGTTTTATGTCCATGAAATCCCATAGTATTTCCAAATCGCGCCAGTTTTGTTCGGAGATATACATGCTGCTATTATACAACAAAATAGTTTTATGGATACGTATAAGTTAGCCTCAATCAGAGAAAATTTTCAAGCCTAGAAGCTTAAACTCAAGCTATCAAAAGCTTTGACGCTAAATAGTCGATGGAAGCATCGTAGAATACAAAATCCTCTATGATACCTTCGTGCTTTGAGTCTATGACCGCTGCTATGCTGGATTCATCCTGTTCAGGACACATGACCAGCAGCTTGCAGCTTTGGATGCTTTCATGCAGCCCTTTACATAACGATAGGCAGAATCCGGCGTCATATCTGCCCGTTTCCGCAATCTCAATTAGGGCTATATTCGCGCCGATTACATGGACGAGACTATTGGCTTTGGCATAATCGCTCTCGTAACACAAACGGATAGAAGGCCGTTCAAGTTTTTTTATCAAGCCCTGAGCAACGGGCTTGCGCGTCATCAATAAGGCAATAGTATGCATTACAGCCTGCTTTCGAGCGAGATAACAGATGATTAATTTCGAAACCCTGTAGGGGCGAACTGTGTTCGCCCGTGGTACATTGCGGGCGAACACAGTTCGCCCCTACATCAATCATTGATACCTAGAACTTCCCGCTTCTTCCCGTCGAGCCGCTCGACGACGACCTATGCGTTCCGCCGGACGACGAGGACTCTCTTTCGATTTTCCGTTTTGTTTCTGTCCTATAAAGGAAAGTATCCGACTGGTTTGTGAGCGCGAATCCGCCCTTGGGAATATAATTGTGCGCCGTTTTCGCGGAAACCGCCGTCTTCATCTGCTTCTTCCACCTTGAGCATATGAGCCANNCGCAATAAGCGCGGGAACGAGCAAGCATACCGCTAGCTTGATAATAAGCACCAGCGCTATGTTGAAAGGATCGCTGCCCCAGTCATAGGGCTTGTCGCTCCTCGCCAGGCTCAGGTATTGCTCGCATATATCGAGATATTTAGAAACGGCCTCGTAGTATTTATCGCCTGACAGCAATGGCAGCAAGTGCGTTTCCAGCAGCTCGTCCCTGCCATACTCGGTAAAGGCCGTATTGCCGAAGCCGTGAAGCAGCAGCGCGTAATCGCGCTCCGCCAAGCTCAACAGCATGATGGCGCAGCTGCCGTCGTCGCCGTAACCGTAGTTGCGCGCCACGCGGAACCCCTCGGCGGACACAAACGGATCGTCGTCGCCGTAATCCTTCATGTCGCCGAGCAGGAGGAACACCACCTCGCACTCATACCGCTGTGTTATCGCGTCGGCCCTTGCGTTCAGCTCGTTCAGCTGCTCTTCGGTCAGAACGCCCGCGTTGTTGGTTATGGAATAATACTCTCCATAGGCGAAAGCGTTTGGAGCAAGCGCCGCCAAAAGCACGATCAGCGCCGGGATCGCGATCAAAAGCTTTTTCATACGATTCCGCCTCCAAACAACAGTAT
>DBDD01000346.1:21096-21929 GCA_002293365.1 Christensenella sp. UBA941
AACAGGAAATTCTCGCCGTTCCACTTGGTAGTAAGCAGCCATACCGGCATCAGCGCATACTTGACGCCGCCCTTCTTCAGTTTAATGTCCGAATATTCGCGCGTAACCGTCGCATAGCCGCTTATCGTCGAGGCAAACGCTTCCTCCGTGCTGGCTACGATGCGCTCGTTGGCGCGTTTTGAACAGGTTTCCGCGTCCACATCGTATTTATCCGCCAGATAGCCGGGCAGATACGCCGATGAAAACGGTTTTAGCTCGCCGTAGTCGTAGGGCTCCACCGAGTCCATATGCGCGTCGGGCATCTTCGTGGAGCCGTCCACCGGCACCCGCTCAAAAACGACGCCGCCCTCGCGCGTTATGCGATAATGCTCGGTGGTGGTGATTTCATAATCGCCCCGGATACTCTTGTGGATTCTGGTCGCGTGAAAGCGCATGGCCGCGTCCGTTTCGCCGTCAAAGAGCCAAAACGGTACGTATATTCCTTTTATCTCGTCAATATGGTTATTGCTAGCGAAGGAGTTCGGCAAAAACTTCTTGCCCCTGTAGTAGCGCTTCAACGCCGCGACGGCCGCTGATTTGTCGAGCTTGAACGGAATGACGTAATCCGGCCTCAATTGCCCTGCAAACTGGCCGGGTACGACGGTGGGATTGCCGCAATAGGGGCAGGACGTCGCGGCGGTGGTATCGTCGCAGATGATCTGAGCCCCGCAGGACGGGCAGGTATAGCCTCTCATATGCGCGGCTTCCTCGTCGCTCCAGCTCGAACCAGCCTCGGACATATCCCACTGCGGTTCGGTTCCGGCCTTTGCCGCCTCCTGCTCCTTGTCGGCGTA
>DBDD01000346.1:21970-22709 GCA_002293365.1 Christensenella sp. UBA941
AAGCCAAGAGGGCCTGTACAATTCGGGCATTGATAGTTTGTTACCTGTATGGCCATGTGAACACCTCCTAAGCCCAAGGATCAGCCGCTGTGGGCTGGCGGATTTCACTTAGAAGCATCTGCTCCCACAAGAACCACTCGCCTGTAGACGCTTTATAGCGAAGCTGTACGGGGCGCGGACTGTCCGCGCCGCTGGATTTCAGATACAACTTGGCATAACCGTTTTCTTGATAGCTATAGGGATTTTCGCTGACCGTCACTGTATATGGCCGCGACGGCGCATACCCGTTTGCGGGCGTGGCCCCCGCAAAATAGGATGACGGCAGATACGCTTTGCCTCTCATTCGATCTCTGATAAATTGAATTTCGCGCACAGACAGCGCCTCGGGGCCTTTCAAATAGTTGAGCATGGCGGTGGATTCGCTCTCGTTGTTGGGCCAAACGCATAGCGCCGGAATCAGCAGAGCAGCGGCGAAGTGCGCTTCCTTCAGCGTAGCCTCCGGCAAAGAACGCAACGCATTAAGTGTCGTGGGTATATCCTGAAAAACCAGCGTCCAGCTCTTGTTCATCGAGCAACGATACCTCCTCGCGTTTAATTATTGTTTCATAGCCTCGATCATTTTGTCGCTCCACTCGACTTCAAACAGGCCGTCGGGCATCACTATTACTCTTTCGTTAAACCTCAAGTAAAAAGTGTCGTCCAACTGCTCAATATAAATATAGCCGTAGGGGCTTGTGTA
>DBDD01000218.1 GCA_002293365.1 Christensenella sp. UBA941
CGTTAATAGAGGGACTCAATTGTAATTTCCTTGTTCGCATGGACACGTATATTATCGATTAAGGCGGCGAGAATTTCGCGATCTAGCTTTTGAATGTTCGAATGCTCAATAAAGCTTTCCAATACCGGGCGCAATCCCTTTGAGAGCTTGCATGCTTCAATCTCCTGTTTGAGCTTTTCAATCGCGCCGCCAATCTGCTCCATTGTTTTTTCGGTACGCTCTTTTATTCTGTAATAAGCGTCCTTTCCAATTACGCCTGTTTTAAGATCGAAATAAAGCTCGTCGTTTACGGCGCGCATTTTAGCCAGCTCGCTTCCCTTGCTTTCCAGCATCGCTTCCAGCCGCTTTTGCCGCGCGTCCGAAGCCGCCGCTTGGCAAACGCGCCCGATTGTCTCATGCAGTTCCCGCGCAAAAGCGATTTGAGCCTTAACCGCTAAAAATACGGCCTTTTCCAAATCGTCCGATCTAATGCTGTGCGAAAAGCAGCCGCCCTTTTCGCTATACGTACGGCACGTATAATAATAAACGCCCTTAGATTGATTCCTGCGCATCGCTTTATTACAGTCGAAGCACCGGATAAACCCCGCGAATAGCGAAACCGTTTCAGACCTCTTTGGAACTTTGGTATCCCTCGACAAGAGGGTTTGCGCCAGCTCAAATTCAGTTTTATCGATTATCGCGGGCATAGCGTCCGGCGCTCTTACCCATTTGTCTTTAGGGTTTAATACTCTGTCATGAATTTTATAGCTCACAACCCTTTGCTTGCCCTGAACCATTACGCCTATATAAGCTTCGTTCGCCAGGATAGTCCCGACAGTTTCACGGCGCCACAGCCCGTCGTTCAGCTTTGCGGTAGGGCTATTGTAATTCACCCCGTGCAAGCGCTTGTACTTTGCCGGGTTTGGAACATTAAGCTCGTTCAAGCGCCTTGCGATTGCCCCCTTGCTCATACCCGATAGGAACAATTTAAAGATGTATCGGACGGTTTCGGCGGCTTCCTCGTCTATAATCAGCTTATTTTTGTTGGCCGGGTCTTTCGAATAGCCGAACGCGCAAAACGCGCCCGCAAATTCGCCCTTTCTCCATTTCATTGCGAACGTACGCTTAATCGCCTCCGATGTGCCTTGCGCAAAGCGGTCGTTCATTATGCCGTGCATCGGTACGTCAAATCCATATACGGCGCCCGGCTGGCGAAATGTATCCAGCTTCGGCTCGCCGAGGCATATGAAGCGGATTCCGTATTCGGGAAATACCTGTTCAAGATAAAAGCCCTGATACGCGTGATTCCTCATGAAACGCTTCAGATCTTTCACTATGATACAGTTTATCTTCCCCGCTTCAACATCGGCAATCATGCGCTGGAAGCCTGGTCTGGCGATATCCGTTCCCGTTTCGCCGTCGTCCGCGTACTCGCCTAAGATCACATGCGGCTCGTCAAAGTATTCCTCGATATATTCCATCAGAATTTTGCGCTGATTGGTTATGCTGGACGATTCGTCCTGGCCGTCGTCTCGTGACAAGCGCAAATATAGGGCAACTTTCCAGACTGTCGACTTGTCATAATCTGCTTTGTTTTTCAAGAAATGCATGTTAGATAGGCCAAAAGGGCTTCGTCGAGCTTCAGCCCGTCGTTTTTATGTTCGATGTTTACTATTATCTTTCCGGCTCGGAAGCGATAGGGGTTCTCAACTTTTTCAACGTATCGTTTTACCCGCTCCTCTATTGGCAAGCCGGCGTCAATCTCTACGGTATCCATATCCACCGGCTCCCCGATATCGCTCCATTTAGCCATAGCAGCTAGGAATCCTCCTTGCAGCTTTCAATCCTTTCTGTAATATATGAGGGATTGCGACCGATCTTTCCTCGGCTTTATAACTCCCTCCTAGCCATATCCAGCGCTTCTCTTATCACACGCCACATGTCGTAATATCTATAGCTGCCCAGCCGCCCGCCGAAAATAACGTTTCTCTCGTTTTTCGCCAGCGCCTGATATTTTAAGTATCTCTCCGTATTTGCTTTGTCGTTCACGGGATAATACGGCTCATCGCCCTTTTGCCACGCCTTTGGATATTCGCGCGTGATAACCGTCTTTGGCTGATCGCCAAACTCAAAGTGCTTATGCTCGATTATGCGGGTAAACGGCACGTCGCCCGACGTATAGTTTACGACGGCGTTTCCCTGAAAGTTTTGCGTATCCAGCGTTTCTGTTTCGAACGAAAGGCTCCTGTATTCGAGCGGGCCGAATTCACACCCGAAAAACTCGTCGATCATACCCGTATAAACCGTTTTCTTTGCTTTCATGCCGCGATGCGTAAAATAGTCCGTTTCCAGCGCCACGTCGCAATCCCCGAGAAGCCTGTCAAATATTTGATTGTAGCCGCCAATCGGAACGCCCTGGTATCTGTCGTTGAAATAATTATTGTCGTAAGTAAATCTTACCGGCAGCCGCTTGATAATAAAGGCCGGCAATTCTTCGCATCTCCTGCCCCACTGCTTTTCGGTATAGCCCTTAATCAGCTTCTCGTATATATCGGCGCCCACCAGCGATATCGCCTGTTCCTCGAGGTTTTTCGGCTCGCTGATACTGCCGCGCTGGCTATCGATCATTCGCTTTGCCTCGTCCGGCGAGGCCGTTCCCCACAGCTTGTAAAAAGTATTCATATTGAACGGCAGATTGTAGATTTCGCCTTTAAAATTCGCGACCGGTGCGTTGGTATAGCGGTTAAACTCCGCGAATTGATTTATATAGTCCCAAACCTCACTATCGCTCGTATGAAATATATGCGCACCGTACTTATGGATATTTATGCCTTCGGCGCTCTCGCAATACAGGTTCCCGCCCGCATGCGCGCGCTTGTCTATGACAAGGCATTTTTTGCCCACCCTCGCGGCCTCGCGCGCGAAAACCGCGCCGAAAAGCCCCGCGCCCACAACTAAATAATCGTACATCGCTATTCCTCGCTTAAGATCTTATCCCGTCAATCTGTACTTATTGTATCCGACTATCTAATTTGCCGCAATATTGGCGTCCATGCGGAGTTAATTTTTCGTTAGTTCACACCCAGTTCACATTTGGGTGCTATTATTTCTGCATTAATTGACAATGGGCGGTATTTAGTGAGGCGGTTCGTAGGGGGACGGTTCTCGATGCGTAAATATATAGTCGGATTGCTTGGCGCGCTGGCCGCGTCGGCCATATTGTTATTTCCAGCCGCATTTGGCGATTTTCAAAAAGGCATAGTCAACGCCGAAGACGTGACGCTGCGCAAAAGCGCGAGCGCCGAAAGCGCGTCCGTCAAAAAGCTGCCGCGCGGCGCGGAGGTTACTGTCGCTACATTCGAAGACGGCTGGTTCAAAATCGAATACGGCGAATTTTCCGGCTACGTAAAGCAGGATCAGCTAACGCTGAAAAGCATCGCCAGCGAAGTGGTCTCAAGCGGAAAAGTCCTTCTGGACGACGTAAATTTGCGCTCCAAGCCCGACGTTAATTCCTCCATAATCACAGTTCTCAAAATAGACGCGAGCGTCGAGGTTTCCGAAAAGATAGACAATTGGTACAAAATTACATCCGGTAAAAACAAGGGCTACGTACAGTGCGAATATATCGAGCTTACCGAGCCTGCCGCTCCCGCCGCCCCGGCGTTCAACGCGCTAAAGATGGGTATGAGCGGCAAAGAGGTCGTTAGCCTCCAGGAACAGCTTAGAGCCTTGGGCTACTACAAGGCCGAGTCCCACGGCAATTTCGGGGCCTTTACACGCGACGCCGTAAAGGCTTTCCAGCAAACGAACGGGCTGCTTTCCGATGGCGTGGCCACGGTCGAAACCCAGGAGCTGCTCTTTAGCGCCGCCGCCGCCCCCGCTCCCCAGCCTGTAGCAAGCCCGGCGTCCAGCGTCGAGGCGCTCGATTGGGCCGACGTTGATAAGCTCTTCCCTATCAACGCCGAAGCGACGCTTACCGACGTGCGCACCGGGACTACATATGCCATCAGGCGCGTGCGCGGCGCGACGTTCGCCGAGGTCGAGCCGCTGACGACGGAAGATACCGACGCAATATTAAGCACCTCCGGCGGAGAATGGAGCAAGGATATTCGCCCCGTTATCCTAAACATATCGGGTAGGAAAATCGCCGCCGCGATCCGTCCGTTCCCGCGCGGCAAGGATTCCGAGCCAGCGTCCGACAATTCCATGGAAGGCACGCTTCCGCTGCACTTCAAGGGCAGCGTCCTCGCCGAAGCGCGCCGCGTTTCGCCCCCGTTCCAAGCGGCTGTCACAGAAGCTATGAAGTCGGGCGCGCCGCAGCCGGGGCCTCAGCAGCCGGGGCCTCAGCAGCCGGGATCTCAGCAATGGTATAATTGAGTTATTTGAACTAGGCTTGGAATTTCAATATTTCCATAACCCGAATGGGCAAAGCCCATTCGGGTTATTAAGTTAAGTGCGGTTTATAATCGGCCCAACGCTTTCCAAGAGGGCGCATTCCAGCGCGAGCTTAGGCGCTTGGCGCGAAAGCTTTATNNCCGCGTCGGCGGCGGAAAAGAGGTCGAGCGCGTGCAAGAGCTGCCCGGCCGTAAACCGTTTTGCGGCGTCTAGCGCCTTGCCTGCGGCAAAGGGGCTACCGCCAATAGCGGCGACGGCCTTTTGGCTCGAAAGGCCTGCGTCCAGAGCGCGCTTTCCAGCGAGCATCGCGCGGAAACGCCCCGCGAGAAACGCGACTAAGCGTAGCGGCTCCTCCCCCGCTTGGAGCATCTCGTGGAGCTGCTTAAGGCCCTCTCCCACTCGGCCCGAAAGCATCGCGTCGAGCATATGGAATAT
>DBDD01000069.1:0-19936 GCA_002293365.1 Christensenella sp. UBA941
CTTGAAGTGGTGGTCATGATTATTTGCGCGTTGGATCGCGAACGATTGAGCGAAAGCGAAATAGAGTCTGCAACCATCGCGATGAATTCTCCGTTTGTAGGCTTGCCTTTATTTTCTTTTACAGTATAACCAAAATACTTTTCTAAAACATCGAGCCGCCCGCGAATCCAAGCGACTTCTATCGCGTGCCGTATGCTGCGTTCGACCCGTTCCGGTGTGGTGATGTAGGCTTTCGCTACGGCGGGATATAGCTTGGTTGTTATGTTTCTATGAATATTGGGGTTTTGCATTGCCATCAATAGTATATGGCGAAGATATTTATATCCAAGTAAATGCGGAGGCACCCCTATTTCCTTCAGTACCCCGGAAACATAGTTTTCGTACATAAGCGTCGGTACGGCGCCGCCTGTTTGGCGCTCTGATTTTACTTGCTTAAGGTCGAGTACGCGCTGCACGACTGCTTCAACCTGTTCGATGGGATTGCCCCTTGCTTTGATCATATAGTAGGACGCTCCCAGCTCAAGCGCTTTATCGATCAATGGCTGTTCTCCGATTAAGGTATTTATGATAATGCTTGGCATATGAAGCGGCGGCTCTTGGCGGAGCCTCTCCATAAGCGTCAGTCCGTCGACGTTTTGTGTTATCAGATCTAGTACCAAGCAATCTATCTGACGATTAGAAATAAGCTCTTGAGCAATTTGACCGTCCGATACGGGCGGCAAGATTTCAAAAACGTCGTATGCGGCAAAAGCTTCGAGTAACAGCCCGACATAAAAATTGTTGTCATCCACAATTAGTACGCGTATTTTTTTATCGATTGGCGCTTGCATGATATCATTCCTTTGGGCCAAGGCCTCATTTTTGCCGCCCTCTTTTCGAGGGCGGCTTTTTTAATGTACCGTTTCTTCACCATTTAGCGTATTCGACATTAAAAATAATATATCCTTCTAGTCATATGTCGAATATATGCTTTAAAATCGACATATAAAAGTTAAATTATTGTTCTAGCATCCATTCTATGAACATGCCGTAGCCCCGTGTCGGATCATTGACGAATACATGCGTAACTGCTCCCACGATCCTACCGGATTGTATGATCGGGCTCCCGCTCATACCCTGAACAATGCCTCCCGTAGCGCTGAGCAGATCCGCATCCGTTATGCGTACAATCATGCCCTTGGGGGACGGCTTTGACTGAGGCGATATACGCTCGATCTCGCATGCAAAGGCTTTAGCTCCGCCGTTAATCGTCGTCAAGATTTCGGCAGGGCCGATTTTAACCTCGTCTTGCGCCGCAACAGGCAGCGGTTCCGAATAGATCGGATTTTTATAGGGCTTATATAGCTTGCCAAAAATACCGAATTCGGTATTCTTATCGATTGTGCCGAGTTTAAGCCTCGCGCTTTCAAACGATCCTTTCAGTTCGCCTGGCGTGCCCTTTGAACCATGCCGGATATCCACTATGTCCGACTGTACGAGCTCGCCGTTTTTTAGATGCAGCCGCTCCTTGGTATCCAAATCGGTAACAGCGTGTCCAAGCGCTCCATAGTGCCCCGTATCGGGGTCATAGAAGGTCATCGTCCCGACGCCCGCGGTCGAATCCCGCGCCCAGAAGCCGAGCCGGTATTCGCCCTCTTGGTTATCCATTACAGGAACGATCGAGAGCTTTATTTTTTGGCCTTTGCGTAATATTTCCAGCTCAATCGACGCGCCTTTAGCGCGCTCGACCAATTCGCTCAGATGCTCCTTGCTTTTAATCGTTACGCCGTCCACTTTTTCGACGACGTCGCCGGGCATAAGCCCCGCCGCTTTACACGGATTATAGGCTTCGCCCGTGTTTGTGATTATATCGGAAACGCCTACTACCAGAGCGCCCTTCGTAAACATGGTTACGCCTACGGAGCAGCCTCCCGGAACGATGAACTTCCTCTCCCGACGTACGACGCTGACCGACTTTACAGGCACAATGCCCAAAAGCTCGTATTCCAGTTTTTGCGCTTCGGATTGGGGATCCACATCGCTTAAGCGCTGATCCTGGAGCGCGCTAACGGCGGCGCCATCGTCTTTTAATACGATCAATCCCCCGATATCCGGCAATTGCGCCGTCTCTCCGGGCACAATATATATTTTTTCGGGCAGAAGCTTAAAGGCGACTGCAGACGGCGTATAGTTTAAAGCCATCAACGCCGCTGCTATTACCCAGCCCAAAATACGCTTGATTCCATAGCGTTTTAGCACAAATAAAACACCTCCACTCAACATGCCCGAACAACGTTCGAGCAATGTTAGCATGCGGAGGTGCGATCAAATTCATTCCGAATTACTATGGTTCATTTCCCATAAGTTGACCGTGTACACGTAATATGTATACTAAACGCGTTTTAATCTTGCAGCTTTTTCTATAAGCTCCTTTGCGTGAGACTGGCCGGAGCTGGAGTTTTCAGCGCCTATTAGGCGTGAAATCTCCATAATGCGCTGCGCTTTGTCAAGTTTTTGCAGCGTTGTAAATGTTCTATCGCCAACTTCATCCTTTGATATTTCATAGTGCGCGTCCGCCAACGCCGCGATTTGCGCCTGATGCGTCACGCATAGTATTTGGCGCGAACCGGAAATACCGAAAAGCTTTTCGCCCACGACATAAGCCGTGCGCCCGCTGATCCCGGCATCAATTTCATCGAAAATCAGCGTATCGACGCCGGCTATATTCGCTCCGATAGTCTTTAGCGCAAGCATAATACGCGACATCTCTCCCCCAGAGGCTACTTTATGAAGCGGTTTGAGCGCCTCGCCCTTGTTGGTCGAAAGCAAGAATTCAATACTGTCGCGGCCATTGCGCGTTATTCTCTCGGATTCAGAAAAAACGGCTGAAAAACGGGCGCTTTGCATGCCTAATTGATGTAATTCCGCTTCAAGCGCAGCTTTTAGCCCTTCAAAAACCTCTTTTCGCGCTTCTGACAGCGCAAGCGCTTCCTTGCGCCATTTGGCCTTTGCCAGCGCTAAACGTTCGCCAAGCTGTTCGGCGTCCATTTTATTGTCTTCAAGCTGTTTAATTTTATCGAGAGCATTATTGTGGTATTGCAGTATGTTTTTGGTGCCGCTTCCGTATTTACGGCCCAATCGTTCGATAATACTAAGCCTCGCCTGTATTTCTTCAAGCCGGAACGGATCGCTCTCCACAATACCTTTTTTGTCGCGCAGCTCGAAGGCGATATCCTCGGCGGTATAATACGCTTCCTCAAGGCGCGCGCTGAGCGCTTGGAACGACGCGTCGATTTGAGCGAGAACGCTTAAGCTCGTTGATGCGTCGCGCAGCGCGGCGCAAGCGTTGCCCGCCTCGGAACCGTATAAAGCGTCGTAGCCGTCCGAAAGCGCGCGCGCGATTTCCTCGGCGTTTTCAAGCAAATTGCTTTCTTCGCTAAGCGCTTGCTCTTCGCCCTCGATAAGGCGAGCCGCGGCGATTTCTTTGATTTGGCCGCGCAGCTCGCCCATTTCCCTGTCGATCTCTTCCGCGCTGCCGGAAGCTCCTTTTTGAATCGCTTCGAGCCTGAAAACAGCCTCGGCGGCGCTTTGTACGTTATCGAGCAGCGGTTTCAGCTTTTCTTCGCCAAAGCCGTCCAGCAGCTTTAGATGTTCGCCGGGATTGAGCAGCGATTGATGCTCGTGCTGGCCATATACGTCCACAAGCAGCCGGCTCACTTCCTGTAGTACGGCCAAGGTAGCCAGTCTTCCGTTAATGCGAACAGTATTTTTTCCGGCAACCGACAACTCGCGCGATAGCAATAGCTCGCCGTCCTCGGGCAGAAAGCCAAGCTCGTCCAGCGCTTCGGCGACAGCAGAGTCGTCAACGCTGAATACCGCCTCGACTAGCGCTTTTTGAGCGTGGGAGCCGATTAATTCGCGATCCGCCCGCTCTCCTAATACTAAATTAACAGAATCTATGATAATAGATTTACCGGCCCCAGTTTCGCCGGTAAGCACATTAAAGCCGGGTTCGAATTCGACGTCCAGCTTGTCAATAAGTGCAATGTTTTGTATAAAAATGCGATTTAGCATTCCCCTACCGCGACGATATTGTACGAAGCTTGTCTATAAACTCGGAAACTAAATGGACGTCGGACACGGCGACGAATATTGTATTATCGCCGGCGATCGTTCCGACGAGGCCGGGCCAATGCAGCGAATCGATCGCTTCAGCCGCGACGTTTGCGCTGCCTGTCAGCGTTTTGATTACTATTATATTGCCCGCGGGGGAAATAGACAGCACGGATTGTTCGAACATCTTTAGATAGCGCTCTTGCATACGCGCCTCGACGCGCTCTGCAACCGCGTAGGCGTAGATACCGTCTCCGGAAAGCGTTTTTATTAGCCGGAGCTCCTTGATGTCCCGGGAAACCGTGGCCTGTGTGACGTTGAACCCGGATGCGCGCAGCTGTTCGGCTAGCTCATCCTGTGTTTCTACGACGCGGTTTTCGATGATTTCGAGAATACGCGCATGCCTGGCGGANNCCCCCATTCGTGTAGCTTTATTCATAATATACCAAACGGTATACAGGTTCAAGGACTATTTCAATTTCTCACGAACTAATTCAAAGAAATTTTCAGGCTGAAACCGTATAAATTGCGCTTTTTGCTCCGCTTGAGTAATCTCGCACGAGCGACTGACCACGCGCGCTTTGAACAGCTGACCATCGGCAAACAGTGCTCCTTTGGGTTCTTCGATTTGCACCTTGACGACTGCGCCCGAGGGCACCACGAGCGGTTTTGCGCTGAGCGAGTGAGCGCACACGGGCGTTATTAGCGTAACATTGGTATTTGGCGCAACGATCGGGCCGCCCGCGGACAGAGAATACGCGCTCGCGCCCGTAGGCGTCGAGATGATTAGACCGTCGCATGTCCACCGAACGGCAAGCAACCCATCCACAAAGACATCGAGATGCAACACGTGCATATCGTCCGGCGACCGCGTAATCAGCAACTCGTTTAGCGCCATCGCACTCTCGCCGTCCGCAACGATATTTAAAAGGCTTCTTTCGTCCAGCCTAAATTCCTTTTGAAGCGTCTTCCGCACGGCGACGTCGAGCTCTTCGTGATTTGCGGCGCTTAAAAAACCCACGCGCCCGACGTTTACGCCCAAAATCGGTACACTGCCGCGCGCCGCGCGTACTGCGCAGCGTAATATCGTCCCGTCTCCGCCTATGGCGAGTATTGCGCTAAGCTCTTTGATTTGTGTAACGTCGAGTTCGGGCACGCAGACTGCCGCCGCGCCCGAATGCTCTATAACACGAATCGCCTGCTCCGCGACCGAAGCCGCGATGGGCTTATTTACATCATAATAAACGCCGATATTTTCCATATAGCTTTTATCCCATGCTTTCCTTGGCTTTTTCCCAATAGACGTCCATCTCGCTCAGCGTCATTGTGGAGAGCGTTTTTCCTTCGGCTATGACGAGCTTCTCCATAAGCTCGAAGCGCGCGGTAAAGCGTTCCGTCGTAGCGTTAAGCGCGAATTCGGGCTCGACGCCCGCAAGCCGCGCTACGTTAACCGCCGAGAACAATAAATCGCCTACTTCCTCCGCAATCCGTTTCGCATCGCCGGTAATGAGCTCGCGGCGCAATTCCGCCGTTTCTTCTTCGGCCTTTTCCAAAGCACTGATTGGCTCATCCCAGTCGAAGCCGACCCTCGCCGCCTTTTTTTGTACCTTTTCTGCGCGCAAAAGCGCCGGGAGGTTTTTGGGTACGCTCCGCAAAACCTCAGCTTGAGTAGAATGTTTCTTTTCGGCTTTTTTCAGCTGATCCCAATTGCGCAGGACTTCGCCCGAATTTTTGACTTTCACGGCGCCGAATACATGCGGATGGCGGTAGATTAGTTTTTCGCAGATACCGCTTGTGACGTCGCGCAGCGTAAAGTCGCGCCGCTCGCCCGCGATTTGCGCATGCATCGCCGCTTGGAGCAAGAGATCCCCTAGTTCCTCGCAAAGCGCGCCGCTTTCGCCGGAATCTATCGCGTCGAGTACTTCGTAACATTCCTCAAGCAGGCATATTTTAAGCGACTCGTGCGTCTGCTCTCTGTCCCACGGGCAGCCGTCCGGCGCGCGCAGCCGCGCGACGACCGTTTCCAGTCCATCCATCCCCCATCTGGCTTGCCTTTCGAATTCGCAAGGCGGTATCAGCGCCACGGCGGTATGGTCGAGCGCCTGCTTGTCCAAATCCGCAAGCTGAATCGCGCGAACGGCGTAATCGCCGCTTTCGTCCGCCATCGCGAACAAAATCTCCATATCCTCGCGGTATGTTTCCATTAGCCAAAGCTTCACCTCGGACGCGGTAAGCGCATCCGATATTTCTTCGATCGCCAGCGGGAGCGTCGCGTCGTGCTGGCAAGCGCCGATTGCGTTCGCCGGAACAATGCGTATAGCGCTGCTGTCTCTCCAAACGCCGCCGTTTTTCGCTTGGGCTATTGCCGCCTGCGCGTAGCCCATACCTGGCATAAATTCCAGTGTGAATTCGTTTTCCCTCGCTTCTTGAGCAATAGCTTCCATCAGCGCACCGTAGACGCCGCCGCCGATTACAGCGAAGACTACGTCCTCGTTTTTCGCCTTCTCCGCCACACGTTTCGCTATGGCGCAATTGAGCTCGTCAAAGTCGGGGCTACGCTCGTATAAATCGTCCATTGTTTGAGGTTCGACGCCATGGTCGAGAAGAAATCTATATTGCGACATCCGTTCCGTCTGCAAAAACCAGCGCGCGTCCGCTAGCCTCCGATAAGCTCCCAACGGCAGATGATCGGCCTTTAGCCCCGCGCCGACGCATAATAGCATATATGTTCCTTCTTTCGTTGATGATAATACTGTAGGGGCGATTCACGAATCGCCCGCGAAAACCCAAAGCCTGTAGGGACACGATATATCGTGTCCGTGATAATCACTAACGCACGATTATGGTCACGGACGCTATATATGGCGTCCCTACATAAAGTGCGGCATCAAGGGAGATACGATATGCACGGGCGAACACAGTTCGCCCCTACATAGACAGCCTCTCTGCAATCTCATTATATCGCGCCGTCGCCAGTTCGCTGGGCATGCCTTTCTCGCAAAAGACAAACTTCGCTAATTTTGGCACGACGCGCTCTATGACGATTTGGCCGTCTGCGAGTTTGGCTTTCAGCGCTTCGAAAGCTTCCATGAACCGCTTGTCCCTTTTCGCTTTATTATAAAACGACATAACATACACGTATTGAAAGAGATTATAATTCCCAAACGGATACTCTACCTGCATAAACAGCTTGCCAATACCATAGTGACAAGGGCCTATGGGCTTGCGAATAACCCAGTGCTCCAGTAAAAACTCCACCGCTTTGTCTAGCGCGGGCTCATTATTTAAGTAATCGCTGAAGCGGAAAGCGTCCAGCGCCATAAGCGTCGGCATAGGGTTTGAATACTCCGTTTCAGGCCCGCGCCCAAACGAGAATTTGTTGCAGCGCCAGCCGCCGTCGGTGTATTGGGTGTCTAAAAGATGTTGAAATGTCGTTTGCAGCCTCACATCCGAGGCAAAGCCCATATGACATAGTAATTGCGCGGCCAGCGCCGTATGGCACGGCAAAATGCCGCCGGATGGATATACCTTGAAGCGCCCGTCTTCTTTCCAAGCGCTTAAGAACAGCTCCGCAACTTCTTTTAGAATCGGCTCGGCGGGTTCCATGCCCAATTCCAGAAGCATCATAGCGCTGTTGTAAGCCGAAAACGGCGAGCCCTTCAGCAAACGCCTGTCCGGCGTCGTCCAATAATCCGCGCCGTTATCGTATCTATGCGCCAGAATTGCTTCTGCGTCCTTGGCGTAGCGCTCGTCTATCGGCATATTGCACTCCTCCGGATCTATATATAGTATACGCCGCTAATACGGGTCGTCGCCTTTCCGCCAAACAGCACGCGGTCTTCTTTTAACGATAGGCGCACGGAGTTGAATACGCGATCCACGCCGCCTTGCTCGATCGTTACCGGCGCGCCGTCCCAAATATTGTTCTTCAGCATATAGTAGCCGAACGCGCTATTCCCCGAACCGGTTGCCGGATCTTCTAAATATCCGAATTTTGGCGCAAAGACTCGCGTATGCGCAAAGTTTTGCGCGCGCTCCGTATCGAACGTAAAAATAAGGATAATATCGATTTCGCTTTTTGTACAAAAGTCTTTCAGCGCTCGCTCATCGGGAAAAACTCCGATTTCATCACTCAGCGCGGCGATTGGAACGATCAGCGTACGTAATCCCGCGTCAATTAGGTCGATTGGATGAGCATTCGACAGTTGGTTTTCATTTAAGGATAGTTTTTTCGCGATTTCTTTGCGTTCTAGCTCTGTGCCGATATAGCGTGGGCTCGGCGCTAAGACATAGACCGCGTCGTGGGTCGCGATTTCGTTATAAACGCTTAGCACGCCCTTCTTGCGCGTATTAATTGTTATCTCTTTTTGGCCCGCCAATTCCGGCGTTTCTTTGATTAGGGTATACATACACGCGATAGTCCCGTGCCCGCAAAAATCCACTTCGCACTCGGACGAATAATAGATTAGATTAAACTCGGATTTTGATTTGGGGGCACAGAATACGACCTCTGAAACGAAGCCCTTGTGCTGCTTCGCAATACTTAGCATTTGCGCGTCCTTCAGCGTATCGCCCTTTTCAAGATATACGCAAGCCGCCGGATTGCCCAACGAGCCTCCCGAGGTAAAAGCGTCGATTTTACGGTATGATAAAGCTTTCATCAGTCTAAATCCGCCTGTTTGGTCAGTCTTTTCAGCTTCGATCCGCCGGGAATAAGCTCTAGGTCGGTCGAATTGAGTGTTTTGGTTATAAGTATCGTCGAGAAGTAAACGACGACCGCGATAATTACAGAAAGCAGCGTCGCTATGGTATTGCTATCCCCTACCATATTCAAGAATAACGGATAAAGCACTAATATTCCCGCCGCCATTAGCCCGCTCGCAATAAGCGGCTTTAAGATAAAGTCCAAAAATCGAGGCCTAAGCCCCGTGCGCCTGCAAACATATATTATGTTCATAATCGCGGCAAACGTATAGCAAGATATCGTGCCGACCGAAGCTCCCACTATGTTTATATTCGGCATGCCAAGCAAGATAAAGCTTACGACGACTTTAATTATCGCGCCGAAGAATAAGTTGATAACCGGAACCATCTGCTTGCCCATGCCCTGGAGAATACCTGTCATGGACTGTACTAGCGCGAGCATCATCACCGCGACGGACATTGTTTGAAGCAATTGCGTAGCCAGCGCGAGTTGTTCGGGCGTACGCCAAGTATAGAGCATATCCAGTATTTGCTCCGCGAGGCAAAACATGCCGACCGAAGCCGGCATTCCGATCAAAATAGTGATCTTAAGGCCGGTACCAGCCATATCGCGCACGTCATTCCCGCGCTTTTGCGCCACGGCTCGCGATATTGCCGGAACCAAGCTCATAGCGATAGCCAGCGAAAGCACGGCGGGCATGTTAATCAACGGATATACATACTGCGTCAAAACTGCGAATGCCGCCCGCGCGGTATCCGCCGGATAGCCAAGGGCAATTAGCTTGTTTACGATCATGAAGGAGTCGATTGATTGGGTAAGAGGCAGGATCGACGCGCCAATCGTTACGGGGATCGCGATAGCCAACAGCGCCGATATGATCTTTTTGCGCGGCTCGGCCTTGTGTGTTGGACGGATTTCGCCCATATCTCGCTTCACGCGATGGTAGTAGCCCATCAAAAGCACAAGCGCGAGCAGCTCCGAAAACGATACGCCGATCATCGCGCCCATAGCTCCGTATTCCGGCCCTAGCGGCAACAGGCTCGCTCCTAATGTAAAGCCAACGGCCAGCTTGCCTATCTGTTCGACTATTTGCGAAACCGCCGTCGGCGTCATACGCTGCATGCCTTGGAAATAACCCCTGTACGCTGATAACATAGAAACAAAGAACAACGCGGGCGCGATAGCTATAAAGCCTAAATAGCTGCCAGGAAAGTTGTTCGCGCTAGCGAGCGGCCGGCTCAGGAGCGCTATTGCGACTGTTGAAACGACGCCAATAACGCTTAGTAGTCGAAAGGCAGTTTTAAAAACCTTGCGCGCGCCATATTCGTCGCCGCAGGCGATACGCTCGGAAACTAATTTTGAAATCGCCGTCGGCAAGCCCGCCGAGGATGCTACGAGTAGAAACGCGTAAATCGGATAAACCGCCCCGTAGTTTCCCATACCCTGATCGCCGATAATTCGCGCGAGGGGAATGCGATAAACGGCGCCGATAATCTTGACCAACAGCCCGGCAACGCCCAAAATGGCCGCACCTTTTATAAAGCTGGATTTTGCCGCCATGCACACGCTCCAATCTTCAACGTTAATCCACGCTATAGTATACCAGAAATGCCTGAAACTAACACTACCATTGTATGAATGTTTAAATAATCCATTCGGATGGTATTAAGTTTTAAAAAATTATACCGATAAAACAATAAGCAGAATTGTGAGGTGATCGTATTGGAACTTTCCAACGTCATGGCCAATAACGCCTATATGGTGCGGCAGGCTATTTCCCTCGCCATGCTGCAAAAAACTATGGGCTTGGACGCAAACGTTGTATCCGAGCTCATGCCCGAAGCTATGGACGCGAGCGCCGCGGCGCTTGAAGTGCCCGCAGATCCAAGTTTAGGCGGCAACATCGATATTTCAGTTTGAATTGTGTGCTGCTAAATTTTATATTCACTCCCTCAGCAGTATCGACGTGTCCAGCGTGGGGTCGTCTATGTTTTGAGTGGAGGGCAGAGAGCGCAGGTTAAGCACGTAGCCGGATGGGAGCGTCCTCGGCGTATACCCGGTTACCTCTTTAAAGGAGCGGTTGAAGCTGCGCAGCGTACCAAAGCCGCAGTAGAGCATAATATCGACGGATTTCACCCCCTCCTGTGAACAATTATTCAACAGTTCAACGGCCTTTTCAACCCTTACCGCGTTTACATACTGCGAGAAGGTCATGCCCGAATGGCGCTTGAAGTATCTCGAAAAGTACGGCTCGGAAAAGTTCATGAACTTCGCCGCGTCGGCGAAAGTTATGCTGTTGAACTCCGCGTCAATATAGTTCAGCAGATTCTTATACGGGTTTTTCACCGCGCTCTTGCGCCCTCGATTTTTCAGCGTTTCACCTCTGAAGATTTCCGACATGAGCACTACAATCATGGCGTTCACTTTCTGAACGAAAAATGCGGGCTTCCAGAAGAGTTCAAAGCGGAGTTCGGAGAGCCTCTCGCGCACCTGATACCTGTCCTGGAACAGGGGCGTATTTAGCTCAAATTCGTCTGTCAGGGCGGCGGTCAATTTTTCGTTGAAAAGGCACACGAGCAGCGTACAGTCGTCCTCGGCGCTTATGCTGTGAACGTTCCCGCTTTGGCAAAAAACACAACCCCCGGCGCTTACGCTATAGACGGCATCGCCATTGATTATCCTCGCGGCGCCTTCAAGGCATATTATTAGTTCGTTTTCAAGGTGCCAGTGTGGTAAATTTCGCAGCTTACGATATTTGCCAACCCATACTTCTTCATTGCCGATATACGCGCGCCGTTCATATTTTGCGAGCACAGTCAATCCCCCTTCAAATAACTCAAAAGCAAAGTGGCTAATAAATGTCCATGTCAGCGAAATGGATTGCTTTAATTTTCATGCTTGCTTTTATAAGCTTAATATAATTATTGTATAATTGCAAACAGATTCCATATTATTTTTTGAACACTATTTCACCTTTGATCAGAGGATATGACCAAAAGACTGCGGCGCTCGCGACGCCGGCAGGCGAAAAAGACGTACAATTAAGAAAGGGAGGATGGGATAGTGAAAATCAAGGGATTCACGTTTAAGACAAGAGAGGGCAGTATAAGGATTTTTGTTCTATTTCTATGCTTAATGCTACTCTTTAGTCTGGCGTCCAACATGCTTTCGACCGGCTTTTATAAAGTCGAGCGTAGCAGGGTGGTGTTCGATGTCCGCGGGGCGGATCTTTCTGTTGAAATCTGGCGGCCATACAATATATCGCCTGATATGAAGCTGCCTGCCGTAATGGTTAGCCACGGCGGCTCCGAGATGGCAAGCTGTACGAGTATATACGCTTGGGAGCTAGCGAGGCGCGGCTTCGTTGTCATCAACGAGAACATGAACGGCGCCGCCACCAACGAGCAGCCGGACTTTGACGAGGCCGGGCTTGGGCAAGGCACCTACTCCCGCGCGAGCACGGGAGGTCATCTTGACATTTTGAACTATGTTAAAACCATAACCTATGTAGACCCGACGAGGATAGGGATGTGGGGTCACTCTCAGGGCGGCGGCACGCAGGCATCGTCGCTCATGCACGATCAGCAGTATTACACGCTGAACGACCGGATGCTCAATATTCTCAATGAAGAATACGGCATTCAGATAAGCGCGGAGCAGGTCACGGAAAACGCGGACGACATTGCCGCCGCAAATCTGACGGAGCTCCAGCTTGGCGAATACAACCAAAAGAAGGTTGAACAGCAGGCGATAGTCGACCGCTATGTCCACTTTGCCCGCTCCGCCAGGACGGACGTCGATGCGACAGTAGCCGGCCATGAAGTTAAGCGCGATTATAATATGAACATGATGTTCAGCATAGGCGCTCACGAGGATGTCGGCATACCGGATCCTGCATACGCGGAAAGGTATCAAACATCGCTCCGCACCACGGACGCGCTTGTCAACTTCGGCATATACTCCGTACCGGACAATTCGATGGATCCAAACGTGCAGACGAAGTTCATCGGCAACCTCTGGGAAACCAACGTACAGAACTCTCCCGAGCTTAAAGCGGCCATAGAAAGCAACTCGGCCCGCTTCTATGTGATACCCCAGACGATACACAACGGCTGGCTGTGGGCGCATTCCGCCATATCCCCGTCCATAGAAGTCATCACCCAGACTCTGCAATACAATAACGGCGACCTGAGCAACCCGAACACAGTCCCGATAAACACGAAGGATTTGAGCGTCGGCTACGCCACTCTGGTGTTCACCACGCTCGCTTTCTTCACGCTCATTGTCATGCTCGCGGCGCTCGCCTCCATACTCGTCAAGAGCAAATTCTTTGCCATGGCCGCCTCCGATTGCGCTCCGGCCAGAATGCCTGTAAAAGGCAAGGATTTCTGGATCTGGGTCGTCGCGACCGCGCTGGTCGGCTTCATAGGCATGTGGTGTCTATCCCAGAATAACTTCGGATTCTCGACATCAATTGGGACGATGACGAAGGCGTTGCCTTGGGAGCCGGCGCAGGTGAAGGCGTATTTCCAAGTCATAGGCCTAAGCGTATCGGGCATATTGATATTCCTTTTGCTCAACAAGGTGCTTTTCAAGAAGAGCGCCGCTACCGAGCCGCGCCTCGCCACTTTAGCAGAGCTCAATGTTAAGTGCGGCTGGAAGCGCTTCTTTAAGACCTTGCTGGTCGGCGTGATACTCTTCGCCGCCGCCTATCTGAGCGCGTATTTCATCGACGTGTTCTTTGATACCCGCTTCCTGCATGTTGACGGCTCATACGAGGTTATGGCGCCGCAGAACTTCGGCAGAATGTTCCGCTACTTCGTGCTGTTCCTCCCGTTCTGCGGAATAATCAGCACGCTGAACAATATGGTGACAATAAAGGGCGTAAGCGGCTGGAAGGACACCGCAATAAACATCATCGTCACCACTCTGGGCATGATACTCTTCATGGGCATTGGCTTCGCCGTAACCTACAGCACCCCCGGACATGAGGAGATATTCCGCATACACGCCATGCTTTCGTCGATATTCATCGTACCCGCGTGCAACTACATGTACCGGCAGATGTATAAGATCACAGGCAGCGTTTGGGCGGGCGCGATCCTTGTCGCCATATTCCTCGCGTGGAGATGCGCGGGCTACCTTTGCCAGAGGTTCATGTGGTATGGCAACAATGAAATCGAGGCGTTCTGGGGCATACCTGTGATATAAGCAAAAGAATTGCTTATAAGCCGCTATAACTATGTTAAACTGTTGTTTATCAACAGATCATAAACATAAAGGGAGGCAGTCATGAAAAGAATAATCGCGGGAGTTCTATTACTTGTGAGCCTGCTCGCTTTCGGCAGCGGCTGCGAAAACCCCAATGCGTCCCCGACGGATAAAGTCGGCGGGTATCACACAACGAAGTAGTACTACTAGCGCAATCCCCGGGCTTTATTCAGCCCGGGGATTTAACCACCAGAAAAGGGCTCCTTGTATTACGAGCAAGGGGCCTTAAGGAGGTTTACTGCTCCATCTGCTTCCCAACGAACCCGGCAGCCGTCTCCGCAACCTTCAGCTCCATCTGCGCCATGCGCGCGTTCGCTTCCTTAGAAAGCAATACAACGGCTCCTATGACGTCTCCCTCCGATATGATGGGGATGATGGTTTCAGCGGTATAGTTAGCGTTCTCGTCCTCGTCATTCGTTATCGGATAGAACTTCCCGCCGTCTGCGCGGCTCGCCTGTATCTTGTCCCGGTTCTTCATGATCTGTTCGAGCTCTTCGCTGATGGCCTTGTCCAAGAGCTCGCGCCTACCCGCACCAGATACTGCTATAACCGTATCCTTGTCGCAGATACATGCTATATGCCCAAGAGACTGGTAGAGCGATTCTACATATTCCTTCGAAAAATCCCCCAATTCCCCAATAGGAGAATATTTTTTCAGGATAACTTCGCCTTCTCGATCTGTGAAGATTTCGAGAGGGTCGCCTTCTCTTATGCGAAGTGTTCTTCTTATCTCCTTGGGTATAACCACACGGCCCAATTCATCGATTCTGCGAACGATACCAGTTGCTTTCAAATTCGTTCGACCTCCTTCATGTTGTCCAAAGCATTATGTTTATTATTTGACGAATCTCCCAATTTATTCGCGCGCAACCATCCTATCGGAGCTAAAATTCATAAAAAAGCCTTTGGATATCACCTCATTATGGCTAGCTTGCCAAAATTTCGTCAAAAATAACGGCTGGCTTTATATTAGCCGCCGATATTTATATTATTGTTGTGCGTAGCTTAGGCTTCCGACAACAGCATCGAGAATACGTCGTAGTCGGGCTGTTTAAATGTTATCGCGTCGCTCTGAGGGAATCGAGTTCGGATTTTACGCGCAAGCACGCTCATATCGTCGCCGTCAAATCCCTCGCCGCGCTTGGCGAGCATGGCAAACAATATTCCTAGCCTCCAAGTCATCGTCTTGGCGCAGATAACGTTAAAATAGATGCCTATCAGCGGAATTTGACCTAATACCTTATCGGCGACGAGGTCGAAAAGTATCTCGCTCGAAATACTCGTCAGAATCGGCTTAATAACGTCGGTAGTAACCGGCCCGTAGCCCTTAAGCGCGCGGATTTCGTTTAGCATCGCGCCGTAATGCGTAAAAACGGTCGCCCCATCCGCTATAAGAGTAAAAGGGAAACCGACGAGCCCCGTCAGCCCTTGGATGAGCGTGTTTGAGTTGGCCTTTTCTTCGATTAGCTTATATACGGCCGAAGCAAATTGCTCGTTTTCCATATTATTAGGCCTCGTCTTTCTGATTGATTGCCTCCGAAAGGCCATACACGCCGTCGACAGGCAGCGATATCGTTATACCTTGCGCGTCTGTCTTTGCTCCGCAACGTTGCGAAATAGCTTTCATTATTTCGTTGCGTTCCTTCCGAGGCGCAAGAATCATGACGATTTCCTTTTCGGCCTGCGCGCATATTCCTAAAAAGCGGCTCGGCCCGTCGTGCCCCGTATGCTTCGCATGGATAATCGTACCGCCGCTCGCGCCGGCGGAGCGCGCCGCTTCCATTAAGTCGTCGCTATAGCCGCGGTTTATAACCGCCATTATTAAATCGTGCGTCAGTTCATTTTTGACTGCGGGCGTTTCCATCTCGTTGTCCCCCATTTCTTTCCCAAAAGCCTCAAGCATACGGTGTAAAGCCATCCCGGCGCCCGAAATAGGTACGGAAAAAGCGATTCCTTTGCCTTTCCCTTTGAGGCTCATCGCTTCGGCAAGCTCCATAAGCAACCTTTTTGCGTCTGTTGCTAAGGTCATGCAAAATGAAACGAATTTATCCGTGCTTCCCAAGCCGAACATATCCAGAATATCTGAATTCGCCGTACCTTCAGCCTTGCATTGATAGTGCAAAAGCACATCGCGCCGGAGTAACTCGACGACTATATCCGCCTTACTCCAGTCGCTGATAGCCACAAGCAGCTTGAGATGCGGCCCGGCCGCTTCAATCATTGCNNCCTTCTCCTCCTTAAGTCAAGCCTTACGCTGCGTATCGTCGCTTCGCGATATTCGCTACCCGCGAGAATCGCTTAGCTCTTGCTCCTCGTCGGCGTCCTGCTCTACAGCCTCCGGCGAAGCGTCCAGATCGCCTGTCTCTATATAGTCTGCCAAGAGAACATCGTCTATGAATTCCGTCGTATACTCCGGCGCATTCTCGTCTTCATACTCGACGATATCGTCGTCGTCGGGTATATCTGCGGGAATAGCTTCGACAATCTCTACGCGTTTTAGTTTTTGCGCATAAATAACGCCCATAATCTGGATTGCTATCAAAGGCGTCATAGCGACCATCGCAACAACGCCAAACGCGTCGGTCATCACATTGCCGCCAAACGCTTCGCAAGCGCCCATCGCCAGCGGCAACAAGAAGGTCGACGTCATAGGACCTGATGCAACGCCGCCCGAGTCGAACGCTATACCGACGAAAATCTTCGGCACAAAGAACGTCAGCGCGAGCGCAAGCGCATAGCCGGGTATTATAATCCAATAAATCGAGACGCCTGTCAATACCCGAATCATGGCCAAGCCTACTGAAATCGCGACGCCGATCGAAAGAGAGCGCTTCATAGCCCGCTGTGAAATCGCGCCGTCGGTTAAGTCGTCTACTTGCTTATTTAACACGTGTACGGCGGGCTCCGCGGCTACGATAAAATAGCCGATCAACATACCAAGAGGGACGAGCAGCCACCTGTACGACGCTGAAGCAAGGAAACTGCCCAACATGCTGCCGACCGGCAAAAACCCGACGTTTACGCCCGTCATAAATAAAAGCAAGCCGATAAAAGTATACAGATAGCCTACGACCATTCGGATAAGCTCGCGGCGCTTAAAGCGCCTTGTTATTAGCTGCATGAGCACGAATGCGGCGAGGATCGGCGCAAGCGCGGTCGTAATTTCGGTAAAATGATGCGGCAGCGACTCGGCAAACTCGCGTACGACGTCTCTCATCGTGGAAACCTCGGGCACCTGAACGGCAGTATACGCCGCGTCCTGGGGGTTGAAGAAAATGCCCATTAACATAACTGCCAAAATCGGGCCGACGCTACACAGCGCCACTAGGCCGAAACTGTCGCTCGACGCGTCCTTGCCGCCGCGCATAGCCGCAAGACCGACGCCGAGCGCCATAATGAACGGAACCGTTATAGGCCCGGTCGTCACACCGCCGGAATCGAAAGCGACGGAAATGAAATCTTTCGGCACGAAAATCGACAGGATAAATAGCCCCGCGTAGCAAGCGATCAAAAGCTTGGGGAGGCTGATTTTTAAAATAATACGCAGAACCGCTAAAACTAGAAATATGCCTACACCGGCCGCGACAGAGCCTATTAAAACGGGATTGGGTATAGAGGGGACTTGATTTGCTAAAACAGTCAGATCCGGCTCCGCAATCGTAATGATAGCTCCCATAATAAATGCAGCGGCTGAAATCAATCCGATTTTGCCGGAACGACTAAGCTCCGCGCCCAAGCCTTCGCCCATAGGCATCATCGCGATATCGGAACCGAGCGAAAAAAAGCCCATTCCAACGATCAAAAGCGCCGCGCCGGCTAAAAACATAACGACTGTTCCTATTTCCAACGGAACGATAAGTATGCTCAAAAGCAGCACGATCGCAGATATCGGCAAAACGGAGCTGAATGCTTCTTTTACTTTTTCCTTTAGCTTTTTGTTCAACGAGTCACCTCTCTCTCAACATCCGGCTTGGATAGCTTATTTTAACAAATCCGCGTTTTATACACAAGCGAAGCGATATAAGTTTTGCGAATAAGCTATATAAATATTTGTAAATAAATAGACGCTGGGCTATAACCATAAGGGCGCTGTCCTCAGCGTCTCTGAAACATGTAGGGACGCCATACATGGCGTCCGCTATATAGAATATGGCATTTTGAGTCACGGACGCGATTTATCGCGTCCCAACATATTGTTTCGCAGACGAACGCAGCGTCCCCCCTACTACGACGATATTGTGGATGTACCCGGGTTGGGCGGAACCGGATCGAGCGAGGTCTTATCGCCTGTTCCGATGCGCAGCTCGCCTTGTACCGCTTTGTATTTATGCGTATAGAGCACTTCTGATTTGACGACTTCGCCGTTGCGGACGAGGTTGCGATAGACGTCGCAGACATAGCCCGTACGCTCTTCTATAACAGTCTCTTTATAGCCCGTTGGCATTTCGGAATCTTCGTGAATTTTCGGCTCGGGGGGCTCGATCTCTTCTTTTATTTCCGAATGCAGCTGTATGCTAACGCCGTCGTCCAGCGTATTTTGGCCGTAGACGGTGACAGTAACGCTTTTTTCATCGGCGTTTACGCTGGCGAATACGAAAACGGAGTAGTCTTTATTATTTTTGATCACCAGATCGGGCCCGCCTGTGGATACCGTCGCGTCGAGGCCATAATCGACGTATGCGGACGGCCATGAGTGCCGTCTGGAAGATTCGATTTCGAGATCGGCCTTCAATACGGCGTTGTACAGCGTCGTTGAAACCTGGCAAATTCCGCCGCCGGCCTGCATTTCGTACATATTGCCGTTTACTATACCGGGAGCTTCCTTCCAGCCGCCTTCGAGCGTACGCGGGCCGACATGATCGTTGAAAGACCATTCCTCTCCGGGCTTCATTTCCGCGCCGTCGATTATGTTTGCAGTCTTTTCGATATTGAATACGCGCTCCGGCTTGCTGCCAGCCGAGGATGTGAAATAAGTCGTAAAGCTGCTGATTTTGGTTGTGTTTTTCCGAACGTCGTCTATGGTGTGTTTGGGCTGCACCACAGACGTCGGGACTTCGATCTCGGCGCTATACTGCCCAGATAAGAGCAGCGTTTCGATTTTTTCGGCTAAAGCGCCGGTATCGATCTGCTTGCCATTCGTTCCTTCTTCGAATTTGAAACGATCTCCGCGTTCAGTGTTGACGACAGCGTGCGGCTCGATTGGCGCAACGTACGCCTCTGCGCCGATTTCCTCGAGCTTCTCGTCAAGCGCTTCGCGTGAAAATGTCAATACCGTATCGAATGAAAAACCGCCGTTTTTCGCCTTTGTTTGCTCATTGATATTCTCTAGCGCTGAATTTCCGCGTCCAACGTCGAAGGCCTCGTGTAAAACGGCTTCATAGTCGATATTCGCCTTTAGATCGCTGTGGTCAAGCGTATACTCTTTCCCTTCTAGCGATAGAGAATAACGGATAGACTCAAGCTTTTCGGCAATCGAGGGTTCCACCTTGCTTTTGGCCTGGGCGTATGTGAGGTTGCCGATATCAAACCCGTCGACAGAAACGCCGCTGAAGAATTTGCCGCTGTCGGGCTTGTCGGAGTTCGTGCTTTGTGCTCCATCGTCATTAATGCTTTCTATGGGCGGCGACGACAGAAAATCGTAAATGAGCAGGCCGAGCATCAGGCATAGCGTCGTAACCGCGGCAAATAAAAGAAATCTTGCTCTATTCAGCTTTTTTCTGCGCGTACGCCCGCCGGAGCCGCCTGACCCGCCTCCGAGTATCGGGCCTTCTCTTTGCGCTTGGATAGTTTTATAGTGTGGCTTGCTATGCGTTTGTTTTGCGTTATCGCCATGCGCTTTTACCCGGCTGCTTGGCGCTTGCGCCGCAA
>DBDD01000069.1:19974-24912 GCA_002293365.1 Christensenella sp. UBA941
CGGAGGCGAAATGCTGTGTCCAAACTGTTCGCTCATCGTTGCTCCTCTTACCCCTGTTTGTGCCTGTCCATTAGTAAGTATACCCTACGTCATTTTGGGTTTGCAAGCGGCCAAGGCGCACATGGCGCGCAATTGGAAAAATTTAATAAACCGTTCATAAATGCCGCTGTTTGCCTTAGCTTGCGCAAATTTCAACAAAATATATAATGGATATTATTGCCTTTTGCTTGCAAAACTCTTTTTATTTTTTAGCACAAAAAAACGCTTGACTATTACGCATCGTAATAGTTTATGATATGCGTGTGAGGAGGAGATCACGATGAACGCAAACAAAGTCGCGGCGCTAACCGGCCTGAGCATCCGGGCGCTGCACCACTACGACGCGCTCGGCTTGCTCAGCCCGGCGCGGGGTGAAAATGGCTATCGCGATTATTCCGAAGAAGACTTGGATAGCCTGCAGCAAATTCTTTTCTTCAAGGAATGCGGTTTCCCCCTCGGCCAAATCCAAAGCTTGATGTCCGGCCCAGCGTTCGACCGCGCCGATGCGTTTGAATTGCAGAGGAAATACCTTTTGCATGAACGCACGCGTATCGACGCCATGCTGGCCACTTTGGATCGGTCATTGAAAGCGATGAAAGGAGAAATAACTATGACGCAGGAAGAAAAATTCGCGGGCTTCGATTTCTCGTCGAACCCTTATGAAGGCGAGGCCAGAAAGCTCTACGGCGACACAGCTGTAGACAACTACAACGAAAAGCTTACGTCTCTCGGCGAAATGGGGCTCTCTGCCATGGGCGAAAGCATGAACGGGCTTTTCCGCGAGCTTGCCGCGCTGCGGAAAGAAGCGCCGGATTCCCCCGCCGCGCAAGAAGCGATGCACAAGCTGTACCTATTCTTAAACGCGAACTTCGGCCATCAGTACTCGTTCGAGGCTTTCGCGGGGCTTGGTCAGCTGTACGTTGCCGATGAACGATTTACGAAGAATATCGATCAGTTCGGCGAAGGGCTCTCCGCGTTTCTGGCGAAGGCTATGAGCGCATATGCGAATAAGAAAAAGTAATGAACATGATAATCAGGAGGGTTTCATCCTCCTGATTATCATATCAACAGATATCAATAAGTATGATATAATAACGGCATAGGGGGTGATGCCGTTTGCGACGTTCGCGCCGCCGCGCATTTCAGAAAAAATCAATTATAATCGTATGTATCGTTCTATGCGTCTCTTTGGCGGTTTTGCTTGGCGCTCTCACTTTTCCTCCCGTCAGGAGCGCTCTCTTGGGCGAAGATGGCGGCAGAACGCCCGACTCGCTCAACTCTCCCGGCGAATCCGCCGCAGCGCCCGCCGAGCCGGACGTTTTATTGTCCCAATATTACGATCTAATAGCTTCTGATGGTTTCGGGCATATGTATACAATGCTTAGCGATTATGCAACGCAATCCATATCTGAAGAAGCTTTTATCACAAGAAATAAAAACATTTATGAAGGCATCGGCGCGAAGAATATTCGCCTTACCGCCTCCGAGCCGGTATCGCGCGGCGACGGAAAGGCTGTCGCCTACTCGTTGAGCATGGATACGCTCGCCGGCGAAATCAGCTTCGACAGCGAGGCGCTTTTCGCCTTGGGCGACGGCGGCCATTATTATCTGGACTGGTCGTCTCAAATGATTTTTCCAAACTTAACTGAGAACGATAGGGTGCGCGTAAATACGTTTAAGGCCGAGCGGGGCAGTATATTCGACCGCAATGGCGAATTGCTCGCGGGCAAGGGCGTCGCGTCCTCAGTCGGCTTCGTACCCGGTAAAATGCGAAAAGTCCCGCCGGACATCGCTACGCCATCTGATACTAACGAGGCGGCTTCAAACGAAGCTGAACCTCATAGTGAAAACAATATCGAAACAAACGATGCCAATAGCAATGACGGTGAAGAGGCGAACGCATTACTCGATTCCGGCGAAGACGCGCAGGCTGAGACGCTTGGCGAGCCTACGCGCGCGGAGGATCTCGCCAAAGCCGCGGAGCTTTTGGGCATAACAGTCGAAAGCATCGAAAGAGAGCTAAGCGCCTCCTACGTCCGGGACGATACTTTTGTAGAGCTCAAGCTCGTTTCCAAGGAAGCCTACGATCTTAAAGAACAGCTTCTTACGATTCCTGGCATCAAAATAATCGACGCCGCCGTACGATTCTATCCGCTCGGCCCGAAGGCTTCGCATCTTATCGGCTATATCCAGAATATCAACGCCGAGGAATTGACCGAGCGCGAGGGTATGGGCTATACCGCAACAAGCGTTTTGGGCAAGGCCGGCATTGAATCCATTTTCGAGGAACAGCTCCGCGCTATAGACGGGCGCGAGATAATAATTATAGACGAAGCCGGCGAAACAAAGGAAGTTTTGGCCAAAAAGGAAAAGCAGGACGGTGAAGATCTGCATCTTACCATCGACGCGGGCCTGCAAGTTGCCTTGTACGATCAGTTCACCGAGGACAAGAGCGCCTCGGTTGCGATGAATCCGCAAACGGGCGAGGTGCTCGCGCTTATAAGCACTCCGGCCTACGACGCCAACGATTTCGTGTTGGGAATGACCTCCGCGCAATGGGATTTATTAAACGCGGATATAAATTTACCCTTCTACAACCGTTTCCAAGCCGCGCTTTGTCCGGGCTCGTCTTTCAAGGCTATAACGGGCGCGATAGGCGTCGAAACGGGCTTGGCGCCTCCCGGCCAAGACTTCGGGCGCAGCGGCCTGACATGGCGCAAGGACGGAAGCTGGGGCGATTATTATATTAAAACACTGCGCGAATACAACGGCAAGGCCGTTTTTGAAAACGCGCTAACCTATTCGGATAATATCTACTTCGCCAAGGCCGCTTTGCAAATCGGCGCGGAGCGTTTTGCTCAAGAGCTTATTAATATTGGCTTTGAAGAACGTATTCCGTTTGAATACCCTCTCTATTCCTCGATTATTTCAAGCACGGAAACCTTCACGACGGAAATTCAATTGGCGGACAGCGGCTACGGCCAGGGCGAAATTCTCGCCAATCCGATCCACTTGGCTTCGCTCTATTCAGCGTTTATTAATGGCGGAGATATCCTTCGGCCACGTCTTACCCCAGGCGATGGCATCGCGCTTTGGAAAGAAAACGCGTTTTCCGACGATACGGCGGAGGTTGTTCTCGACGCACTGGTCTCCGTAGTAGAAAATGGCACTGGCACAGACGCCAGAATCAGGGGCTACAGGCTCGGCGGAAAGACGGGCACGGCGGAAATCAAGCAGTCCAAAGACGACGCGGAGGGTACGGAGCTCGGCTGGTTCGTGCTGTTCACCGCGGAGGACGACGTCCCGCCGCTGCTCGTCGCCTCTATGGTGGAAGATGTAAAAGAGCGCGGCGGCAGCCACTATGTTATCCCGAAGGTACGGGAGGTTTTTCTTTCACAAATTAATTGATGGAGGACATATGCGCGTTTTTATTGGCGTCCCGCTGGATGCTTCAGCGAGACGAAGCCTTTCAGCCGTTCAGAACGAACTGGCAAAAAGCGCCCAAGGACGCTGGATTCCGCCTGAAAATTTGCACATTACGCTGCGTTTTATCGGCGAAACACGTGCTTTGGGCGAGTTATCCGCGGCGCTTGAGCGCGCTTGCCTTGGTTTCGCGCCGTTTTCAGTACATATCGGAGGTATTGGCAGCTTTGAAAGGCATGGGCGCGCGCTCGTTTTCGCAAAGATTGTAGACGCGGACCGCAAACTCGGCTTTCTCCACGAATCGCTCGAAAGCGCGCTCGGCGACGTCGGTTTTGGCCGCGAAGGCCAGGCGTTTAAGCCGCATATCACGCTCGGGCGCGATGTCGAAGAAAGCGGTTCGTTCGCGTTCGATTATCCTGATATTCCGCTGCGCGTTTCGGAGGCCGCTTTGTTCGAAAGCTTGCGCACGCCATACGGCATGAAGTATGAAGCGCTGCAAAGGGTGCGATTTTAGCTATGATCCATTACATCACAGGCCGCTCCGGCAGCGGCAAAACAGCAAAGCTATACGCGCTTGTGCGCGAGGCGCTCGAAGCCGGTTTTAACGGCAACATTTTGATTATAGTACCGGAGCAATTCACGTTCGAGACAGAGCGGGCGCTGCTTTCATTCCTGCCCAAGCACGGCTGCTTACACGTTGACGTATGCTCTTTCGACCGGCTCGTATTTCGCGTACTAGCAGAAACAGGAGGACTTGCGCGTACGTTTTTATCGCGTCCCGGCAAGGATATGCTGATTCGCAAGGTTATGGACGAAACCGAAACGGTTTTAAGCTCGTTCGGAAGGGTGTCGAAGCGCGCGGGCTTCGCCAAGGTTCTGGGCGAATGGATCGCCACGTTCAAGCGCTGCGGCATCGAACCCGAAAATCTCGAAGAAATCGCAGCGCAAATCCAAGATGAAGCGCTAAGCGATAAGCTTTCCGACCTCGCGCGCGTTTTCGCGGAAGTAGAACGCCATCTTGGCGAGCGCTACCTCGATTTAGAGGATGCGCTGCGCCTGTTTTTGGAGCATGCTTCGCATTCCAGCTTTTTACGAAACGCCAAGGTATTCGTAGACGGCTTTGATCAGCTTGCCAAGCAGGATTATGATATGCTCGAAGCGATTATGCTTAACGCTGGGTCGCTAACGGTCACTTTGCGCTTGCCGGAAGCTACGGACGCGGACGCGTATATTTTCTCGCCCGAAGCGCATGTTTTCCGCACGCTTCGCGAAATCGCGGCCAAAAACGATATCCCAGAGGAAATACTGCCCGCTAGCGAGCCCATCCGGCGCATGCCCGGCCTCATGGCGCTGGAGCGTTCGCTTTTCGCGCCGCGTCCGCCAGTGTGCGAAAACGACGGCTCCGTACGCCTGTACGAATGCCAATCGCCGGAAGCCGAGGCGCTTGCCTGTGCGCGTCGCATAGCGCGGCTGGGG
>DBDD01000022.1 GCA_002293365.1 Christensenella sp. UBA941
CGGCAAGTCTTCGCTTATCAACGCTCTCTTCCCGGATATGAGCCTTAAAACCGGCGATTTAAGCGCTAAGACGGAGCGCGGAAGGCATACCACGCGCCACGCCGAGCTAATACCTCTGCCTTCAGGCGGCCTAGTTGTGGATACGCCTGGCTTTTCGCTATTGGAAACCGAAGCGCTCGATCCGGAAGCCTTGGCGGCGCTCTACCCTGAATTCAAAGAATATATCGGACAGTGCCGTTTCGCCGCGTGCCTGCACAACAGCGAGCCCGATTGCGCCGTGAAGCAAAATCTTAAACCCGAATCCAGCGGACGCTACGAGCGCTACTTAACGTTATTAAATGAATTGACAGAAAAGAGGAAACATAGATTTGACTAATATAATCAAAATTTCGCCTTCGATTCTAACGGCTGACTTCGGGCGGCTGGGCGAAGCCGTCGCGGAGCTCGAAAAGTGCGGCGCGGATATGATCCATCTCGACGTGCTCGACGGACAGTTCGCGCCTACAATGACGTTCGGACCGCCTATGGTCAAGGCTTTAAAAAACTACACTTCGCTCCCGCTGGACGTACATATAATGGTCAACACGCCCGAACGCATCGCGGGCGCGTTTATCGAGGCTGGCGCGGACGCTTTGACGTTTCACGCCGAGGCGGCTATTCACGCGCATAGAGTCGTACAGCAAATACGCGCGGCGGGCATAAAGGCCGGCGTCGCCCTCAACCCCGGCACGCCGCCGGAAGCCATTGCCTATCTTTTGCCCGATATCGACATAGTGCTCGTTATGACTGTCAACCCGGGCTACGGCGGCCAAAAGCTCATCCCTCAGACGCTCACGAAGGTAAGCGTGGTGCGTTCCTGGCTGGACGAAATTAACCCAGGGGCCGAGGTTTCGGTGGATGGCGGTATTAACGAGCGCACAGCTCCACTCGCCATCGAAGCCGGCGCGAGTATCCTCGTCGCCGGTTCGAGCGTCTTGGACGCTAGCGATAAGGCCGTCATGATCGAACAACTACGGCAGCCGCAACGATGAGAGCGCTGCTTTTGGGCAACGGCGAACCTCCAAGCGTTATGCTCTTTCGGCATGAAGCGAGCAAAGCCGATATCTTCATATGCGCCGACGGCGCGGCGGCATTCGCTCTGGAACATGGCGCTTGGCCCGATATGGCGGTGGGCGATTTCGATTCGCTGGATGCGGACGTACTATCCCGCTTGCGCGAACATGGAGTAAAAATTGAAACTCACCCAGCAGAAAAGGACGATACCGACATGCAGCTCGCCGCCGAGTGCGCGCTAAAACTCGGGGCAACGCGCTTCGTTTTGCTCGGCTGCGGCGGCAAGCGCCTAGACCATACGCTCGGCAATATGCAGGTGCTCGCGTTTTTGTCAGGCGAGGGCGTACGTGCCGAAATGACGGACGATTATTGTAAGACGCGCCTGGTGAAGGGCGAGCGTACCGCTATAATGGGCAAAGCCGGTGTGGAGTTTTCGCTGGTCCCAATGGGCGAAAACGTGATAATACGCGAATTGTCGAACGTAAAGTACCCGCTAAAGGACTATCATTTAGTTCAGACGCGCCCGCTCGGCATAAGCAACGTAATGTTGGGCGAAGAGGCCGTGCTGGAGGTTGAGGGGTGTGTAGCGGTGATAATAGTGAAAGGTGAAAACTGTCGTTAATCTACACTCATTTTTTTATACAAATCGCTGTGCGTTCCAGTCCGTGTAAGCGTAAGTGTGGTACCTAACCTTAAGCATTAAGCGACCTCATCAAATCCTCGATGCTGTCGAACGCGGGGCTCAAATCCCTTTCGTTATTGACATCGTCTATTGCCGCGAGCGTTTCGGCGTTGTATTCCGGCACGCGCATTTGGAACGGGAGGCCGCCTTGCATAAGTGATTGATGAAAAAAGATATTTACCGCGTCTGAAACCGTAATGCCGAACTGAGCAAATAAATGCTCGACAATTGCGTAGAATTATCGTATAATAATCATAGAATAATTCTCGAAAGGGGCTGGACGTTATGATAATTAAGTCATCAACCAGTTTGCGCAATGATTACGGCGCTATTTCTTCATTAGCGCACGAGACGCAGGAGCCTATCTATATTACAAAAAACGGCGAGGGCGATCTCGTTGTGATGAGCATCGACGCCTTCGAAAGGCGCGAAGAGACCATGCGGCTGCGGGCGAAGCTGGAATACGCGGAGCTATCCCGCCTTAGGGGCGAACGGATCTATACACTGGAGGAGTCAAAAAAGGAGCTGGACGCAATATATGGACGAAGCTGAATACAAGCTACAAATACTTGCGCCCGCGCAAAGCGAGCTGAGGGAGATCGCGCGCGTCCACCTCGCGCTTGTTGGTTCTGATTCCTCCGAGAAAATAACTAATAGGATTCACGAAACGTTAGGCCGATTAATAACTTTTCCTGAAATGGGCGTAAAGTGCGCGGATAAGCTATTAAGGCTGCAAGGCTATCGTATGCTCGTTTGCGGTAATTATCTATGCTTCTATCGTTTGGTTGGAGACACAGTTATAGTCGCTCATATCGTGGATGGCCGTTCGGATTATCCCAAACACATGACGGACTTGGAACCGTAGTCCCGAGGCCTTGTGCACCCCCACCCTCGCCCTCGCATAAAATGACTGCGGGAGGCGGTTTTATGCGTAAAAGCTGTGTGCGCTTTCGGCGCAAACACAAAAATACCATGGCGCCTGTGATGATAGTCGCCGGCTTGCTGCTAACGCTGGTCTTCATGCCGTTTTGGGCGTTTATGGCGCTTCTCGGCGTTGCCGCGGTTGGCGTAGGCGTATACTGCCTGATCTCGCAATAAAAGCGAATATCTATTATACAACAAAAAGCCAGCGCAAAGCTGGTTTTGTTTTGCAGATCCTCCCGCGCATGCGGGTTATACGCGCGAGGTTTTTTTCGAGCGCAGGCAGCGCGTGCAGATATTGACCTGCTTAAGAGCGCCGTTCACCATAACGTGCGCGCGCTGGATGTTCGGGGCCCACGAGCGGCGCGTTTTGCGGTTGGAATGGCTGACCTTATTGCCGGACATCGTGCCCTTATTGCAAAATTCACAAAATTTTCCCATCGCTATCTCTACTCCTTTACGAAAGCAAGCCTAAATATTAAGCCGCGTTATTGTATCACGCTTTTTCGCGTTTTGCAACCCGGATTTACGTGGAATTCGCTACAAATAATTTCATTCCGCGCCGCAAACCGCTTGATACTAAGGTCAGTCCATGTCACAATAGCAATATAGCATGAAAGGCGGAAAATATGGACAGCCAAATTTTAGATATTCGCGGCATGACATGCGCGGCGTGCTCTGCGCGTATAGAGAAGGTCGTGAAGCGGCTCGAGGGCGTCGAGAGCGTCTCCGTCAATTTGGCGACGGAAAAGGCTTCGATCACCTATCGTCCCGAAGAGATAAGGCTTTTAACCATCCGCGAGGCGATAGAAAAGGCGGGGTTTCAGGCGCTTACGGTCGATAAGCCGCGCTACGATGAAGACCGCGCCCGTAAGCAAAAGGCGATCAAGACGCTTTGGACGAAGTTTATCGTCGCGGCCGCGTTTACTTTGCCGCTGTTCTATATCGCCATGGGCCCGATGATTGGGCTCCCGCTGCCTTTTGGCATTGATATGATGCAAGACGCGCTTGCCTACGCGCTTATCGAGCTATTTTTGACGCTCCCAGTAATAGGCGTGGGCTATAAGTTCTATACGGGCGGCTTCAAGGCGCTTATCGGGCGCAGCCCGAATATGGATTCGCTCATAGCGCTCGGCACGACGGCGGCCGTACTCTACAGCGTTTACAACACGGCGCTCATCGCAAACGGAAACCATATGGCCGTAGAATCGCTGTACTACGAATCGGCTGGAGTAATTATCACGCTGATACTGCTCGGCAAGTCGCTCGAGGCCGTCTCGAAAGGGCGAACGGGCGAGGCCATCAAAAAACTTATGGGCCTTGCGCCGAAGACGGCGATTATCGTGCAAGGCGGCGTCGAAAAAGAGATTCCTATCGACGAAGTTTTAGCCGGCGATATGCTCGCCGTAAAGCCGGGGGCGAAGATCCCGGTGGATGGTACAATTATAAGCGGGCATACCGCAATAGACGAATCCATGCTAACGGGCGAAAGCATGCCTGTTGATAAATCATCCGGCGACGCCGTATACGCCGCGACCATAAATACGACCGGAGCGATACAGTTCCGGGCGGAAAAGGTCGGCGCGGATACGGCGTTGGCGCGTATCATAAAGCTCGTCGAGGACGCGCAAGGGTCTAAAGCGCCCATAGCGCAAATGGCCGATATCGTCGCGGGCTATTTCGTGCCCATAGTGTGCGCAATCGCGCTCTTGGCGGGGATAGCTTGGTATATCGGCACGGGAGATATCGCCTTCGCGCTGACGATCTTCATCTCCGTGCTGGTCATAGCGTGCCCGTGCGCGCTCGGCCTCGCGACGCCGACGGCCATCATGGTCGGCACGGGCAAGGGCGCGGAGCACGGCATATTGATTAAAAGCGGCGAGGCGCTGGAGACGGCGCATAAACTCGACACCATCGTATTCGACAAAACCGGCACGATAACCGAGGGAAAGCCCGCCGTAACGGATATAATCGCGCTTGGCGGCCAAGACCAGGACGAATTGCTGCGCTTAGCCGCTTCCGCTGAAGCCAGCTCGGAGCATCCGCTCGGCCAAGCCATCGCCGCACACGCGCGCGAGAAGGGTGTGGAGCTTCTTAAAGCCGAGAGCTTTAGCTCCATCACGGGGCGGGGCGTAGAGGCCGAAATAGCCGGACGCGCCGTCATAGCCGGAAACCTGAGGCTCATGGCCGAGCGCAGCGTTTCACTGTCTCAAAACGAGTCGATCGCCGACAAGCTCGCCGGCGAGGGCAAAACGCCCATGTATATCGCGATAGACGGCGTATTAGCCGGTATTGTTGCCGTTGCGGACGTTGTAAAGCCTTCGAGCCGCGCCGCCATAGAGCGCCTTGGTAAAATGGGCCTTGAGGTTATTATGATAACGGGCGACAACCAAAAAACGGCGGACGCCGTCGCCAAGCAAGTCGGCGTAAACCGCGTGCTCGCGGAGGTTTTGCCGCAGGATAAATCCGGCGAGGTGAAAAAGCTGCAAGAGGAAGGTAAGCGCGCCGCGATGGTCGGCGACGGCATAAACGACGCGCCCGCGCTCGCAAAAGCGGATATCGGGATCGCGATAGGCTCCGGTACGGACGTGGCTATGGAGTCGGCGGATATCGTGCTAATGCGCTCGGACTTGGCGGACGTAGCTACGACCATACAGCTGTCAAGGCGTACGATGCGCACGATCAAGCAAAACCTGTTTTGGGCGTTCGGATATAACGTCGTCGGCATTCCCTTCGCGGCGGGGCTGCTGTATCTCTTCGGCGGGCCGCTTTTAAACCCGATGATCGCCGCGGCCGCGATGAGCCTTAGCTCGGTTTCCGTTTTGACGAACGCGCTGAGGCTGAAGCGGTTTCGGGCGTAGGGGACGGCCTCCGTCCCCTACACACTCTCATCTTTTTATTGATATACAATAATATTAATAATATAATAGCAATACATACATAATAATAAATGTATAAGGAATTATATTTATGAAAAAGCTCCCAGTTCTCGTCCTCGCGCTGGCGCTCATCCTATCCGCCTGCTCCCCCTTAAACGCCGAGCAGCGCGACGCCGTGCGCGCGTTTGGCGATTTGCTTTCGGTTTTGCCGCCCGAGGGCGACGGGCGGGACGATTCCGGCCTATGGCGTATCACGGCACCGGACGGTAGCGCGTGGTTCGAGTGGGATAACCAGGGCGTCATGATGGGCGTGGAGATGGGGCCGCTCACGGAAGCGGGGCTGAGCGATAGGGCGCCGCTCATCTTCTTTGCGCCCGCGTTCAATATGTTGAATCTGGACGTTCAGCCGACCCCACTGCGGCAATTCGAAAAGGACGCCGCGTATTTCAGGGACCGCATCGGCTATGCCTTTTCTGTAGACCGTTACTATATCGATATAGACGGTCTGGGCAACCGGATTGAATTCGCGCGGGATATAAACACGAACGACAAGGATATCGTGTTCGTGATTAGCGTAGCGGCGCTCATACAAGAGGACGCCGACGCCCTTAAAAACGCAGAGGGCTGGGAATACGATCAGGCCGCGGGGCGGCTCGTGAAAGCGTTCAATTTAGAAGAAAGGGCGCTCGGCGCGCCCTCAATATCCGTCTTCGACGGCGGCGATGAACTTTAGCGAATGCGTATCGCATACAACGTGATTCCTGGTTTCCAGTTCCTTTAGTATTATGTAATTTGCTCCGACGTCCGTAAGCGTACCCGTCCTCTCCTCCATGATATTCGTGCCGATTAAAAACTCGGCGCGTACCGTCTTGCCTATCCACGTCCGAAGATACCCCGGCAGAAATAGCGGATTTTTCAGGGCTTCAGGCGCAGCGCCGTCCGTAAGCGCCGCCGGCTCCAAATTGGCGCCAGAATTCGGGCTTTGTATGTTCTGGTTCTGTTCGCCTGGCTGTTCGTTTTGTTGCTTGGAACGCGCCGCGTTTTCAGGCGCTTCCGAAGCGGCGCGCGGCTGTCCCATATTCTGGCGCGCCTGTGCGCCCGCTCCGCCCATATGCGGATTTCTTCCGTAGTGTACGCCGCCCGCGCGGCCAGCCTGCTGATTCGCGCGCGACTGCATGCCCGTCGTGGGCGTTCGGTTGATCATTATCAATCCCTCGCTTCATTATGATTTGTGCCAGTTTATGTCAGCCTATGCGGGAGGATACTCGGAGGTTCCGAGTGGTAAACTAACTCGGCTATGGAGAAAAAACACGACTTGATAAGGCTTAGCGGCGTGCAAAAGGAATATGGGCGGGGCTCCGCGAGAGTCCTGGCGCTCCGCGATGTGGACATGCGCGTCGAAGAGGGCGAATTCGTCGCGATCATGGGGCCGTCCGGCTCCGGAAAATCGACGCTTATGAACATCCTGGGCTGTCTCGACCGCTCGCACAAGGGCTGCTATTCGCTCGGCGGCGTCGATACGAAAACGCTTACGCCCGGCGCGCTCGCGCATCTGCGCAACAGGACGATCGGCTTCGT
>DBDD01000013.1:0-137 GCA_002293365.1 Christensenella sp. UBA941
TATTTCTCTATGCCGTAGACGCTTGCGGGGAGCGTTTCTGTCCATGCCTTCGCGACGAATTGACGGCCATATTTCGCGTCATGCGCCCATTCGCCCTCTATGCCCAGAACAGAGCCGACGTTGACGCCAGCCATGCT
>DBDD01000013.1:181-1939 GCA_002293365.1 Christensenella sp. UBA941
TCGGTGACGCCGCGAAGATATTCCATACGCTATGACCTTATCGAAATTTTTCCATATGGCAGCTTCCCTCGGCATCTGGTTCTCTATTGCCATCCTTATAGGAGTACCCCAGCCTCTCATAGAATCCGCGCGCAGTAATGGTTGCGGGAATCTCTATTCTTTTGGAGCGTTTGTAATACTCGTCGGATTCAAGCGCCGCCATGATATAGCGCCCTATCCCTTTTCCTTGATAGTCGGGGAGAACATAGATGCTCAAGAGTACGCATTCATCCTTTTCTTTACCCCAAAAAGGCATTACCGTACCGCATCCGGCCAGTTCGCCATCCAGCATTACGACATAACTATGGCCGTTTGTGCTTAAATGCTTCACGTAATCCTCAGTGTACATCGAAGCGAATTTCTCCATCAACTCTTTTGGATAGTCCTTAATATTCACTTCTAGCAAATTGCGCTTTGCCAAATTGATAACGGCTTGCGCATCTTCGTTTTGATATGGCCGTACTGTAATCACGCTCGTATTCCATCCTTAGTTTTAATCGCGTTCTCGCTTCATTGCGCTTTTATACGGGGAAAGTCACATTCCCGCCCAATTAAGCGGTATAAGGTTCAACCGCCTCTACAACAATTCCATTCTCTACAACAAAATAGCAAAGAAAATCATCTGGCCCTTTAGCCTTTTTGATTAGTTCATCTATCGTACTTGCTTCGGGTTGAACGGCATTTAACAAGGCAACTTTTGTTGAATTGTTGAGAAGATAATCAAATTCTTCCCCCTCATAACGAACGATAGCATAGCCATTCGGAAAATAAAGAGGCCATATACCTTGAAGTTCCAGTTCTTCTATCCGTTTTGTATCGTCCTCGTTGACCCATTCTGCTGCTTCAAGCTTGAGAGTTTTATTCGTATCGCTATAGCCTTTAACTGTAAATAATTGTGAGCGTTCAGGTATAGAAACACCTTTTGATGAATCGGTTTCCTCTATCACATTGCATGACGTTAATGAGATAATCGCAATTAACAATATAAATACACGTAGATACTTCATGCCATTCCTCCACTTCGTTATTCGTTTCGATATAGCTGTTATCGCGTCTTCCCGCCCAAAGGTTAAATTACTTGTTGTTCGCTTACTCGTTTATCGCCTCAACGCCCAGCCGCTTGAGTTCCGCAAGGTGATCCAGCATCTGCTGCAGCGCATCCTGCGGATGCCCTTCCCATTCCAAGACCTCGCCCACAACGCGCAAAGGATATTTCGTGCGATATGAGCGCGTAGGATTCCCCGGAAACTTCTTATCCGTAAGGTTTGGGTCATTCTCAAACGCGCCGGTAGGTTCTACGCGATAGATACGGCCAGCGCCGTCGCCCACCGCAAGCTCCGCACCCCATATTGCCGCGTCCAGCGTCGCGGACATATAGAGGAAATTGGCTATCTTGCGCTCGCCGTAATTGGAATTATAGCCGATTTNNAAATCGCCAACCTTCAAGGCCGCTTTCGTGCCGTGGTAGAATGATCCAGCATCCAAGGCTTTGCTATTCATACGGTAGAGAACCTTCCTTTTCTTCACTCAAGGCATACCCGCCGCGCGCGAACGTCGTAACATCAAGCCCCAAAGCCAATAATATTTTGCTTGCCGTATAAAAAGAGGAGGAAGAAAGCTTGCGCGTGCCGCACTCAAACATCTGGTAGTGCCTCATGGCAACCGTCGCTTTATCCGCTACTTGCTGCTGTGTCAGCCCAAGCTTTTTTCTCGCAGCTA
>DBDD01000013.1:1947-4978 GCA_002293365.1 Christensenella sp. UBA941
AGGCGTAAAGCTATATTCACCTGACGCAAAAGCAGTCGGATCAAGCTCCAGCGCCGTCAAAACCGCATTAACGATACGCAGGCTGGACGAGGATATGTTTTGATTGTCGCGTTCAAACCTTTGGTATTGATCTAACTTAATGCCCGCTTTTGCGGCCACTTCCTCCTGACTCAGCCCAAGCTTTTCGCGCTGAGTTTTCAACATCCAGTTTTCCGGCACGTATCGAATCGCTGACATAGTATGATGCTCCTTCGCAAAAAAAAATCGGCCTCACGAACATTTGTTCGTAACGCATAAGATTATACGAACAATCGCTTACATGTGTCAAGGGCTATTTTACGCCCCATAGAAATCATCCAGATCAGAAAAATGCGTCGAGGCGTCCAATCGGCGGGCGCTCTTTCTTTTTGTGCTTCCAAAAACTTATCTTGCCATTAATTTTCAGTAAACAAACGGTAAAAAATTAGATTATCAGCCTAAATCCTCTGTAGAATATATTATTATATGGATATAGATTATTTAAAAGCCAAGAGACTAAGGGAGGCTCATATGGAGCGGATCACTAAATATCGTATCGCGGTTATCGCTCTCGTCGTTACTTTGCTGGGGCTATGCTCTTGCGCACAAGAACTAACCAATCAAACGCCTACGTATGCGGCATCCAACGCCATACGCTTTGCGGAAAACAACTCTTTATCACAGTTTAGGGNNCATGTTTGACAGCCAAGCGGAAGCGAACGCCACAAACGAGCTTCTTCAATCGTTGAGCGAGACAAGCACCAGCTCCGCCGCGCATGTAACATGCCATTTTGTTGCGATGGAAAACGGAGACGTATGGTTGTTCAGATTTACGCCGACACTGGCAAACGAGGCATGGAAGATAACTTCAATCGAAAAACTGAATACGGAAGAAGCAGCGACAATACTGACGTTGCTAGGGCAATAATGATATGAAAAAACCCCTGTACGCTTTAATCGCAATCGCACCTGTGATAATCGGCTGGCTTTATAATTCGCGCCTAGCATCCTTTGGGTTCCTTACCTTTGTGCTGGCTTTCGCCATGCTCGGCTTATGGTTTTGGGCCGGACACAAATTCGCTCTACTGAAAATACGCGCTATATGGGCGGTTCTGCTGGGCAATAGTGCGGGCGTCATTTCATTGGCGGTAAACATTTTGCAAATCGCCATACTATCGGATCAGCAGCGCAGTATATTTTTGACGGCTTTCTCGCAGATGTTTTCGGCTACTATCAGCAGCGTGTCCGCGACGCTCGCTATGCTCTTTGCGCCAGCGGGGAATAAAATTGATTCCGAAGTATTCATGAGCGTTCAAATAATAGGGTTGCTTGAAGACCCATTCGGTTTTCGCGAATGGTAATCCCTATATCCAATATCGGATTAACCGGGTAGTTCTGTAGCAATATTTATTTTTTATTTCCACCGCGCTTCTGTATATTTTGTTATGGTTCGATCAACGAAACACAAGCCTTGAAGCGGCTCTTGCGGCAAAAGATAATACAAAAAGGCGGCGTCCCGCCCGAACGCCGCCATCATATTATATTCGTTATTTCGCTTATACCCCGTAGTCGAAGGAATAGCCGGAATACTGGATTTGATTGATGAGGCTGGGGCTAACCTCGTTTAGCTTTCGCAAAGCGTCCAGTTGGCTCTGCTCAAAACCCTTGCCATCGATCATGCCCATGCGGAACTCGCGGGAGAAAGTGTCAGCGACGAAAGCAGCGTCTTCTTTCGAGAGTCCGGCCTGCTCGAAGCCGGTCTGGACGTAATTAACAAAATCCTTGTCCAGTTCGCTTTTCCGTAAGGCTTCCTCTTGATCGTTGGCATAATACATTTTATCAAGCGCAGTATAAGCTTTTTTATATTGCTCGACGCCTTCATCCAAAAAGTTTTCTTTGGGAATACTGCTTTCATCCATCCGATTCCATTCCCCGCCGAGCATTTTGGTAGTCTCTTGCCGCCATTTTTCACGCGCCGCCTGACTCGCAGTTTGTGGATTGCGACCTTGCTCAAAGGAATCTGCGATTTTCTGGTAATCCTCCGTAGGAATGGCGAAGCCGTTTTCATCGTAGACGGCTGAACTCTTTCTATCTTTCCCGGTGATTGTTACAGCTTCCCCGGATTGATTGGCAACCGTATTGGTGGGAGCGTGCTTTGCAGCGTCTTGATATCTGCTGACTAAATTCGCTGATACCTGCTTGGATGTAGGCAGGTAAAGCGTATCTTGTGGCCCAGCACCGCTTTCCTTTGCTTCCTTGATTTTTGCCATCATCCCAGCCTTAGCTTTTTCGATTCGCTGGAGTTGTTCTTCGGTCAGCTTCGGTGGCTCTGACAGATTATCTGCATGTACCCCTGTCCAATTGCGATGGGTGGGCATTGAGCTGTTTACATTCATCTTCTTTCCTCCTTGAAATAATGTCCAATCCTTTGGGATGGAAGTCCTACGATTTATATATCGAAAAAAAAAAACACATCTTTAGCTTTGATTTATATTCGGCTTCCATTTATTTTAATGTATCGCTGCGGTCGTGCGCGCGCGCCTAAACGTAGCATCGCGCGGTATCAGACTTTCCTCTTAATATCCCGTATAAGAGACTACGCGCATCTTCTTTTTACTCAAAGTATACAGACGAAGAAAAGCAGGCGGCGGGATTTATACGATGCGCAGCATGTTTTATTTACGGCCTCAATAATTATATCCGTCTGGAAAGATTATTTTTATTAAAGCTAAAGTTAGTCCAGGATTTGACGATACTGGACTTAAAGGCTTTATTTTGAAGGATCGCCTGCAAGGATGCGGCTGCACGGACGCGGCAGTTGTNNCAGGCTTTTTGTTGCGCATTTTTTCGTCAATAGCCGCGCAAGAAGCTAAATGGAAAGGAGTTGCGCGATGAATCCAGTTCAGGCCATCCCCCGCGTGGAGTATCAATTCGTAGGATCAACAAAGGAAGAGCGCGTAGAAAAGCACGCTGAACGGAGAGCGCAAAATAGCCGTCCATTGATGCGGGACGA
>DBDD01000048.1 GCA_002293365.1 Christensenella sp. UBA941
GCCCGTGGGGCCAGGCGTGCCCGCGCCGCCGGAAAGCGAAATAAAGTCGGACGAGCTGCCCGGCGAACCGGAAGGCCCATTCTTACCGACTTGATAAAGCTTTCCTTCATAGACGATCAGCTCGCCTTGCTTGAGCTCGGGCGCGAGTGCCGGTGAATATGTAGGTACCGCGGTGCCGGTTCCGCGTCCGACCCGATCTTTGTTCACAATCTCTGTATAACCGGAGCTCGGCGTTCCGGGCGCTCCGATCGGATTATTGCGGTCTACAACGTAGAGGCTTCCGTTATAGTAGATCAATTGACCTTGCGTATACTGGCTTGCCTTGCCTGGATCGTACGCTGCCGACGGCGGCTGTCCGGAGCCGCCTAGAGGCGTGTAGTCGGGGGAACTTCCGGGCGTTCCAATCGGGCCGTTCTTATTCACAAGATAAGCCGCGCCGTTATAAAAAGTCAATTGTCCCTGTGTATATCCCGCGGCTTTCGACGGGTCATAAGCTATAACGGCAGCTCCGCCGGTAATAGCGGGCGAGGCTAAATAACCCCGGCAGCAGCAGTGACTGCGCCCGCAACCACATCTGGTATTATTACATGACATATGTTTTCTCCTGCCTGTTTCAAAATTTAGCCCAATTCAGGCTAGTATGTAGCGCTCGCGCGCATAGCAAAGCTATCATCATTTTTATTCTAAAATAGGTTAAAAGGTGCGCAGGCGGTATTTTCCGCCTGCGCATGCGCCGAAGCTTTATATCCAATAGTAATTATAATGAGTTTATCGAATCTTAAGATGTGTATTGTTCCATACAATTAACTAAAAACGCTGTGGAAAACCGGCCTATTCCAACGCGGCTAATTTCGCTGCGGCGGTAAATACCTCCATAGCGCTCCTTAAATCGTCTATCGTAGGGAAGCTTGGCGCGATACGTATATAGCTGTCCTCGGGATCCTTCCCGTATGGATGCGTAGCTCCCGCGTCCGTCAAGACGACGCCCGCCTCCTTGCATAGCGCGACGATACGCTTCGCGCAGCCTTTAGGCGCGCGATAGGCCACAAAATAGCCGCCGTCCGGGCGCTGATAGTCGCCGGCTCCCAATCGCTTAAGTTCGTCCAGAGAAGCGATAACGGCGTCGAAGCGCGGCTTTAAAATAGCGGCGTGCCTCGCCATTATTGCGCGTACGCCGTCCATATCCTTTAGGAAGCGAACATGCCTGAGCATATTCAGCTTATCCCAGCTAATGGCCTGTTTGGATAGCTGCTTCAGCGTAAAGGCTATGTTGGCCTTCGAGGCTGCAAAGAAGGCAACCCCCGCGCCGGGGAATGTAATTTTGCTCGTCGAGCTGAAAATATACACCATGTCGGGATTGCCCGCCTGTTTGCACTCTTCCAATATGTCCAGCAGCGGAACGTCGTTATACACATAGTGCATGGCATACGCGTTGTCGTAGAAGATTCGGAAATCCTTCGCGGCGGGCTTCAATCTCGCAAGCCGCCGTATCGTATCGTTTGAATACGTGACGCCCAGCGGATTTGAAAACTTGGGTACGCACCATATCCCCTTGACCGTTTCGTCTTTGGCGACGAGCTCTTCGACCATGTCCATGTCGGGCCCATCCTCGTTCATAGGGACGTTGATCATTTCAATGCCCAAAAACTCGCATATCGCGAAATGCCTGTCATATCCGGGCACAGGGCAAATGAACTTCGTCTTCCCTCCGCTTCCCCATGGTTTTTCGGAGCCCAGCACGCCCGTTAGCATTGCCCGGGCCATAGCGTCGTACATAAACGTCAGCGAGGACGAGCCCGCGATGATTATTTCATCCTCAGATACGTTCAAATACGCGCCAAAGAGCTTCTTCGCGTCGGCAATACCCGACAGCTCGCCGTAATTACGGCAATCCAAGCCGTCTATCGTATTAGTGTCGCTGGACGAATCGAGTATGTCCAGCATCGGCCTAGACAGCTCCAGCTGTTCTCCGCTGGGCTTGCCCCTCGCCATGTTTAGCTTTAAGCCCTTGGCCTTTAAAGCGTCGTAAGCCTTTCGCGCCTCCAAAAGATCGGGGTTCTGCGCGCCGTTAGGCAGCGTGGAATTATTCATAACCGTACACCCTCCGCTAAAAATTGTTATTCGCAAGGAATACCCGTAAACATGCTTTGTTTATATAGCATCCCGTTTTTTAAATCAAATATATTTTACCGTATACCGGCGATAATAATAGGATTATACCGCGGCGGCGTCGCGTTCCGCGGCGAGCTTGAGGAACTCTTCCATCGCGAACGTAACGTATTTGCTCTTGCGGTGATAGATATACGCGTCGCGCGAGGCCTCCGGATCGTTAATTTTATAGTATACGATATCCGGATTCGGCGGCATACGCTTTACAAGCGTATCGCTGATAAGCGTTATACCCATCCCGTAGCAAGCGACGCTGTAAGCCGTCGCCAGTTGGTCGAGCTCGAGTATTACATATGGCGATACGGCGCTGTTCTGGCAGATGATATCGGTTCTCTTGCGCGTATCGTTGCCCGGAGTCATAAGGATAAACGGCTCGCCGCCGAAAAGGCTGATAGGCGCGGCGGGCGTTGACGAGGCCAAGTGCTCGTCGGTTACGATATTCGCGTAGGTAAGCTGGTAGGCCCGCGCTCTGTCATTTGAAGAAAACTTCTTGTGGACGCTTAGTATAAGCTGCTCTCTAAAAAACATGTGCCTGACATATGTGGATTCGCCAAAATCATAATTGTCCATAATAAGATCGAGATTCCCGTCCATGAGCCCTTTTTCCAATTGGGACGGGCTGGCCGCGATTAGCTCCGCCTTCACAAGCGGATAACGCTGCTTGAACTGAGTTATAATAGGAGGAAGCACATACGAAGCGATAAGGAAATTCGCGCCTATCGCGATGTGTCCTGCCCGAAGCTCCCGAAGATCCTTTACGCTTGAATCGAATCTGTTCTGTACGTCCATTATCTCTTCCGCGGACTTGATGAATTCCCGCCCGCAATCCGTAAGCCGCACGGGGTTTGTGCTCCTGTCGAACAGCGGCATGCCTATACGGGCTTCGATCTTTTTAATTGCGGCGCTAAGCGCCGGCTGGCTGATATATAAATTGGCCGCCGCCTTTGAGAAGCTCTTTTCTTTATATACTTCAAAGACATACTCCATGCCGTAGAACATTTTGTCAGACCTCACTTATAAGCATTCATTTATAGATTGAATATAAATATTAGTATTTGCTTTTACTATACTACGACTGTATGCTTTTCTCAACTGGAACTTTGTTCATGCTCAGGCTGTTTCAAAAAATATGCTGTCACTGAAATCATTCTATATTTTACCTTTTGTTTCGAGGATGGCATTGATTTATAATATTGCGGCTTATCCTTTTGGATAGGTCCAATAATAACGTAGGAAGGTGAGATAAAATGACAATTCTAGCAAGGTACAAAAAGATCGGGCTGGCCACGAAGATACTCGGCGCCATGATCTTGGGGGCAATTTTGGGGTTCGTTTTGAAAGGTTCTTACGATGTCTGGAGCTTGGTCACTACGCCGCTGGGCGACGTCTTCATTCGCCTTTTAAAGATGACGATACTGCCGCTGATCTTTTTCTCGATCGTAACGGGTATCGCCAGCGTCGCGGATCTGAAGCGGCTAAAAAAGGTCGGCGGGCGGTTCGTAATCTACTGGCTGATCGCCTCGCTCCTGTGCGCCGCAGTCGGTATCATATGGTCTTACATCATCCAGCCGGGCGTCGGCATCCAGCTCGGCGAGAAGGAAGAATATTCTACCGCGGGCGTCAATCTTATCGAAAGCCTTGTAAATTGGATACCTGACAATCCCGCCGCGTCTTTTGCCAACTTCAATATTATACAAGTCATCATCTTCGCATTGTTCCTCGGTATTGGCATAGCGACGCTGCCTATTCCCAAGGTTAAAGAAAAGCTCGAATCGTTCTTTAGCGCCGGCAACGATATCATGACGCGTATCGTCGGTATGATTATGTCGTTCGCGCCTATCGGCGTGCTGTGCCTGATAATGAACGTTACCGGCTCGCTGGGCTCGGACGTTCTGACAGGGCTTGGCATGATGCTGGTCACGCAGTATGTCGCCTACGCGACGATCATCCTCATAATTTTGCCGGTAATCCTCAAGTTTATTGCCAAGGTCAACCCAATTCAGCATCTTAAAAACGTGTATCCCGCGATGCTGCTCGCTTTCTCGACGTGCAGCTCCAGCGCGACTCTGCCGCTGACGATGAAGTGCATGAAAGAGAATTCCGGCGTTCCCGACGAAACGGTAAACCTAATCGCTCCGCCCGCAGCGACGATCAACATGCAGGCGTGCTGCGCGGAAATGCCGATTTACGCCGTGTTCGCAGCCCAAATGTTCGGTATCCAGCTGGGCATTGGCGAGCTTTTGATCATCTGCCTGCTTGGCGTTATCATGGCGGCGGGCGTCGCTGGCGTACCGGGCGGCGGTATCATGATGTCCGCTATCATGATGCAGGTCATGGGCCTGCCTCTGACGATCGTACCGTGGGTAGCCGGTATTTACAGGCTGATCGACATGCCGAATACCATGCTTAACGTAACGGGCGACACCGTCGGCATGGTCACCACCTCCGCTCTCATGGGCGATTTGGATCGCGACGTGTTCTACCGCTCGAATAAAAAGCACATCGTTTCGACTGACGGTGGCGTATCGAAGGATAGCTAAGTAATCCGAAAAGAGCTGCAGCCGCTTTTACGTGTGTACCGTCCACGGCAGCGCTGTAGCTCTTTCTTTTTCGTATAAACCGCGATAAAATAAAGGAGCGCGCGATGAATATTACCGATATCAAAATATCGCCAAACGCCCGGGCGCGGCTGTGCGTCGCAGGCCATGTCGGCGTGGGGCATGTACATAGCCATAGCGGCTTTACTCAGGACGATTCGGCCGGCTTTGCCGTAGCCGCGTCGATAATTAACGCGGCCTTAAAAGCGGATACCACAATCGAAAGCGTCGCCATCAGCGAAGACGGCGAGTCCGTCAGCGTTAAAACGCGCGAAGGCGGCCTTGGGTCGGCAAAGGCGCGCCGCGGCTTTACTCCGATGGAAGCAGAGCTCATGCAGCGCGCGGTTGGCGAAGATGGCATATTCTCCCAGGCTGTCGCCGTAAAGGCGTTCGGCCGGATGTACGGACAGGGCGTGATGGAAAGCGCCGTCGCGTTTCAAGCGGCAGTCGCGCTGGCCGTAATGGATTCGCTCGCGAAGCGCTCGGGCGGGGCTATGAAAACAGCCGACGCGAACGAGCCCGGCAAGCTCGACCGTTTTGCGGGCATCGTGCTGAATGTTGGCGGCGTAAGCTGCGCTTTCTTGCTGACTATCAACGCCACAAGCGGCGGGATCGGGCCCGACGAAGACCACGAGGGCAACACTATGCTTGGGGCGAAGGGCGAGCTGATGCGCTCGCTTGGAATAGACGGCGCGCCGGCTATCGTTTTGGAAAGCAAGGCATATATTCCGTCGATCGCGCCGGAGCTAAACGAGCCTACTTTTTTCGTGCGCGCTCAAAATGAAGTGGATTCGGCCCTAATAGCCCGGTTGCTAATCGGCGCGTGCGACGAGCTTGGGCTCGCGCGGCGGTTTGACGACTCCGTTCTCCCGCAATCCAAGGGGCAGCTTAGAGAAGCGACCATCGGCTTCGCAAACGGACTAATCCGCCTCGCCGAAGAGCTAAAGAGCGCGGAAACGGCGCTCGAAAAGGTTCGCATCCTCGCGGAGCTCTCGAAGCTTATTAGCGAGGACGCGGGCGGCGTAACGTTTATGAGCAACGCCGTGCACGAGGTCATGCGCGGCGTCGGCATGGTTCCCGGAACGAGCGCCGTGCTGTCGCTGCTTGTAACCAAGGACGACTTCACGCGCTGGCGCGTGCCCATGCTGACGGCGGAGGACGCCGCGGCTTACTCAAAAATCGTACTTAGAGCAATTAAGCTATACTCTAAAGAAGGTGACCAATGAAAAAAATCCTTATGCTTGCGACGGGCGGCACAATAGCTTCCACGTCCGGAGACCAGGGGTTCGAGCCGACGCTTACGGGAGATCAAATGCTCTCGCTCATACCGGAGCTTGCCGAGGTCTGTGAAATCGATTGCAAGCTGGTGCTAAACTTGGACAGCTCCAACATGCAGCCGGAGGACTGGAAAACCATCGCGCGGGAAGCGTTCGACGGGCTTCGCGAATACGACGGCATAGTCATAACGCACGGCACGGATACCATGGCCTACACCTCGTCCATACTGACGTATATGCTTTCCAACCTCTCTAAGCCCGTCATCCTAACAGGCTCCCAAATCGCTATTATGGAGCCGGAAACGGACGGCAAGCGCAATATCCTGGACGCGTTCAAGGTCGCGGCGTCCGGCTGCGCCGGGGTCTATATCGTGTTCGACGGGCTTATTATTAAAGGAGCGCGGGCCAGAAAGGTCAGTACCGTAAGCCTTCGCGCGTTTGAAAGCATCGACGCCGGGGACGCCGGGCGCATCGAAAACGGCAAGGTTATACTCGAAAGGCCGCTGCCGCCCGCAAATGGCGCTCCCCTTCTCGACGATAGCTTCATACAGGACGTATTCCTTTTGAAGCTAATACCCGGAACACGCCCTGAAATCATCGACGTCATTGTACAAATGGGCTATCGGGGCCTTGTTATCGAAGCGTTTGGCAGCGGCGGACTGCCCTTTACGGGGCGGGATCTCATTCCCGCGGTACGGCGGGCGGCGGAATCGAATATACCTGTCGTATGCCTTACGCAATGCGATAGAGGCGGCGCGGATATGTCGGTCTATGCAGTCGGGCTGAAGTCGGACGACGCAGGCGTTATATGCGGCTATGACATGACCACGGAAGGCTCCGTTACAAAGCTCATGTGGGCGCTTGGCAAGACAAGCGACCTGCTTGAGATCAAGGATTTAATGCTTCGCAGAATTTGCGACGATATAAACTGCTAGGTAACGCTGAATATTAATCGTAATTCTGTAGGGGCGGATGGCAATCCGCCCGCAGAATGCGCCCGGGACGATTGCCATCGTCCCCTACAAGATTTCGCTGAAGGATAAATAAACCATGGTCTACTATTGTAAAACCTGCGGCGCGGAACACCCCGTAACGCCGGAAATTTGGAAATGCGATTGCGGCGGCGGGCTTTTCCTCCGATACGAAAAACGAAAGCCGGACTTTGAGGGTATAAAGCGCTTCCCCGCCCGCTCTCTATGGAAGTATATCGACGCGCTGCCCTTCGAGCCCGAAGACGAGGCGTGGCGGCTTAGTACGATGTGCGAAGGGGATACGCCGTTATTCCTATTAGACCCTGCGGACGACGGGCTTTACGCAAAGGCGGAATACTACTGCCCGACGCTATCCTTTAAAGACCGGGGCGCGGCCGTGCTTATGGCCATGGCGAAAAAGCTCGGCGCGGCGCGCGTCGTCGCCGACTCAAGCGGAAACGCCGGTACGGCTATAGCCGCTTACGGCGCTAGGCTCGGTATCGGGTGCGACGTTTTCGTGCCGGCGGCCACATCCGATTCGAAGATATCCCAAATTCTCGCCCACGGAGCCAATATCCACAAGATACCCGGCACGCGGGAAGCTACGGCGGAGGCGGCGATACGGCGCGTAGAAGAGGACGGGGCGTTTTACGCGAGCCATATCTACAACCCGTTCTTTTACGAAGGGACGAAAACCTACGTCTACGAAATATACGAACAGCTCGGCGCTCTTCCCGAGGCGTTTATCGTCCCCGTCGGCAACGGCACGCTTTTGCTGGGGGCATATATCGCCTTTAAAGAGCTCCTGGAATGGGGGCTGATAAACAGCATGCCCAAGCTAATCGCGGTACAGGCCGCGAATTGCTCCCCAATCGCGCAGGCTTATTTCGCAGGCAAGGAATATGTCGAGGCTGTCGCCGCAAGCGAAACCCTCGCCGAGGGTATCGCCATTGCAAAGCCGTTTAGAGGCGGCGCTATTCTGGAGGCGGTACGCGCAACAGGCGGCTCGTTCATTACCGTGGACGAAGCTCAAATACTGGCCGCGCGAAAGCGGATGGCCGCGCTCGGCGTATATGTGGAAATAACCTCCGGCGTAAACTATGCCGCGTATACCGAGTATCGAAACGGCGGAGGCAAAGGCGCTGCCGTACTCCCGCTTTGCGGTGCGGGAATAAAAAGCAAGGGCATATAGGGAAGTTTTTAATGAAAAAAAAGGTTATCGGCATTATCGGCGGCATGGGGCCGCTTGCCACGATAGATTTATACAATAAAATATTGAGCCATACCGCCGCAGAAAACGACCAGGATCATTTTCACGTAATTATTGACAGCAATACGTCCATACCCGACCGTACCGAGGCTATTTTGCGTTCGGGACAGTCGCCTGTCTACGAATTAATCCGCTCGGCGCATAGGCTGGAATTCATGGGCGCCGATATCTTGCTTATGGCGTGCAATACGGCGCACTATTTCTACGAACAAATGGCGCCTCATATAAGCGTGCCTTTTATACACATGATCGACGAAACGGCGAAAGAAGTGAGCGCGCGCGGGCTCGATTGCGTTGGCTTGCTGGCGACGGAGGGCACATGCCAATCGGGTATATACGACAAAAGCTTTCAAAAGCTCGGTATAAACCTGTTAAAACCGTCCGAGGAAACGCAGCGCCACGTAACTTCTATCATATATGACGGCGTAAAGGCGGGAAAAACGCGCTATAAAACCGCCGATATCGCGAAAACGCTTGCGGAACTTTCACAAAACGGCGCTAAAGCGTTCGTTTTGGGCTGTTCGGAGCTGCCTATCGCGTTCTCGCGATATGGAATCGACGCAAACGTAATCGATCCGACGGAAGTATTGGCTATGCGCGCCGTCCAAATAGCTTGTCTATAAGCCGTTGAAACCTTAGGCCATACATCTCCCGCACTAGATTGGTCCAAATTATATAGCGGCGCATAAGCGGGCGGAGATTCGGCAATACTATACTCGATCTCAATGAGGGGTTGGAAATTGGGCACTAAGTTTAAGGGGCCATAGCGTGCGCTATGGCCCCGTGCTTTTGCAAAACCAGTCCTTTTGCGGCGGAATACGCTTCTTTTCAAACGATTGGCTTACTTTAGAAAGAACACGTTGCCGGAGCCGTTCAAATCCGCTTCGAACGTCAGAACCTGCGACATTGCCCTCCCCTTCTCCACGTATTGCGCATACTTGGATTTTCCAATCTGCATATAATGATTGGGCGTTATCGCTCTTGCGGCGGATAAGACTTTCATGCCGTCGAGCGCCTTGCCTTCGGGATACGTGATACTTCCTCCGCCTGTCAGCGTTTCCGCAAGATCGACTGCACTTTTCCAATAGGGATTGATGCCGTCTGAAGCGCCGGAACGCCCGCGCTTAGGCGCTATTGCGTTGGCATTGCCCTTTGCTGTCGAGTATTGATTGGCCTTTGCGACGACGGCGATATACTCATTATAGACGCCGGAGTCCCTGTACGCCGAATTGCCCGATCTATTTTTTATGACGCACGCTACGCCTTGCTGTCCCTTGAAATTGTTCGTATCTTCGGCGTAGATAATACGCGCCAAGACGTCTTCCGCAAGGTAATCCGGGAGTTTCGCGGGAGTCCACTCCGGCGCGGCTACCGGCTTTCCATAGCGGGTATAATATTTCGAGCTTTTTACTTTGTCGAGCACTGTTAACGTAGCTTTACCGGCGATACCGTCGGCTTTTATGCCTATAACGCTCGACTGAAAGCTTCGAACCGCAGCCTTGGTCGCCGGGCCGAAAATGCCCGCGGCGTCGGTAGAGGAGTACCCGATGCTATCGAGCTCCCTTTGCAATTGCGCGACGCCGTCGGCCGCTTCGACGGGGGCTTTATCGCTCCAAGCGCCTTTTCCGCCGAGAACGTCTTTATACGAATACTGATTATTAGCCATGTCATACCTCCTCGTTCATTTATATGAAAATCCACGAGCAAGGTCCATATAAGAAAAAACCCATTGACGGCGTATATCCGTTAATAGGCTCTTGTAAGCGTATTGTTCAATAAAACAGGCCGGGACTATATCACAACGCAGCCGAAGCCCATGATGGCGGCAAAATGTTTCATTTCGGCCAAGCATGGCGCATAGACCAGCACGGAATGGTGCGTTCCTCCCTCGCGGGAGAATAGCTCTAGGAATTCCGTCAAGGATCGCTTTGGCCTGAACCAGCCGTTGACGCTATCGGACATATTATTCTCGCCCGTAACGCTCAACATCTCCCCTTCGGCTAGTATGAGGGAGTATTTACCGTCGCCTAACGGCGCTAGATTGACGCAGACGGCCTTGCCGGGCATGAGCGTACCATAGGCCACCGTCGGATTGTCCGCGGAAGTGAACGGGAAGTCCTTTTCCGTTAGCCTAGGTTTGCCTTGGCAGACGCGGTAATTCAGCTCTCCCATGTGCGACAGAAAAACGCTGTCGCCCTTCCAGTCGGGGCAGAACATTTCCGTGAAGGTCGCGTCCGGAAAAACGCCCAGGATCGCCCCGCATAGCGCCGCCGTCAGAACATCCCCCTCTCCGGCGTAGCCGATACCGCGAGCCATCGATTTGCTGCATTCCGTAAACGGCATTATGGGCAAGCCCGCGTTATCGCCCTCCGTTTCAAGGAAATTGACGGTCACGGCCGTAAGCGCCTTATCACCAATCCATTTGCGCAGCGCCAAACACACTCTGGCCGATCTATCGTATAGCTCGCCTGTCACGCTATCGTCCCAGAAGAACATTTCTTCGTCGGCACGCCGTTCCTCGGCGAGCTCTTCCTTCGATATTTCCGCGATATTTTCCCGCAAAATATCCGCACTGTAACCGACGGCTTCTATGCCGAATTGTTTCTCTAATTCGTGCGCCGGTACGCGAAAATCGCCCATGCCTTCAAACGGCTGCCCCACCGCGCCCAC
>DBDD01000352.1:0-312 GCA_002293365.1 Christensenella sp. UBA941
CGCAGCCCGCGAATATCGAGAGCGCGAAAAGAAGTGCCAATAGTACTAAACAAGTTTTTTTCATAAGGATACCCTCCCACATTTGATTCATATTTCCATGATATCACAGAAAAGGCAGCTTGCCTATAATCTTTTTATGTTTTCACGCACAAAACGCCCGCCTCCAGCCGAGAGCGGGCACTGCGCGCCGATGGCGTTTAAACTCTAATACTTGCCAAATCCCGTCCCGTCCGCAAGGCGCTTTGCCGCTTGCCCCGCGCCCGCGCCTATGCTGAGCGGCTGTAGCTTTTGATCCTTCAGCTTGAAGTGCGA
>DBDD01000352.1:347-2627 GCA_002293365.1 Christensenella sp. UBA941
CTGTTTTGCTGCACGACCTGCGCGACTTGGTCTATGCCGGCGTTAATATGGGATATATTCTGGGATTGCTCCTCCGAAGCCCGCGCGATTTCCATGACGAGGCTCGATGATTCGTTTATACCCGATACGATCTCCGATAGGCTTGCGGCGGTCGCTTCCGCGATATGGACGCCCTGTTCCGCCTTTGAAATAGACGAGGCGATTAGGCTCTCCGTATCCTTCGCCGCTTCCGCGCTTTTAGCCGCCAGATTGCGGACTTCTTCGGCAACGACCGCGAAGCCCTTACCGTGCTGTCCCGCGCGCGCAGCTTCTACGGCGGCGTTGAGGGCGAGGATATTCGTTTGGAAAGCGATGTCGTCGATGGTCTTTATGACCTTGCTTATGGACTGACTGGCCTCGTTTATCTCCTTGACGGACTGTATCATTTCGCCCATCTGCCTGTTACCCGTTTCGGCGTTGTCTTTAATCGTATTCGCCAGCTTTGCGGCCTGTTCCGCCGTTTCGGCGTTGTGGTGCGTCTGCGCGGCGATATCGGATATGGAGTTCGAGAGCTCCTCGATCGACGCGGCCTGCTGCGTCGATCCCGCCGCGAGCGCCTGCGCGCCGTGCGCAACCTGATTCGAACCCGCTGATACCTGCCCGGAGGCGGACTGGATATCCTGGAACATCCCGTTTAGATTCCCGAGCATCTTTTGCAGCGAAAGCCCCATGGTGTCATTTTCGGAAAGCAGCGTGACCTCGGCGGTCAAGTCGCCGCCGGCAATAGTCTCCAGAGCGTCGCCGATATTGTTTACATGCGCGACAAATCCCGCCGCGCCCGAGATACACTGCCCCAGCTCGTTCTTCTGCTGGGCGTATTTTCCTATGGTTGCGACGTCCTCCGGCCTTAGATGTATATCGCCCGTTCCGCCCGCCTTAAGAAGGAACGAGGTTAGCGGAATCAGCGGCGCAAGGGAACGCTTCAGGATAACGAACGCCGTTACGCCCACGACAACGAGGAGCGCGACGCCGATGGCGATGATGACCATCAGCATCTGCTGCGTGGCTGCGGTTGCCGTCGCCTCCGGCACCACGCCTATCACGAGCCAGTTGCGGCCCGTATCGCCGATGGACATGGCCGTCGTTTGATACAGCATGTTCGCCCCCAGCACATCGGAATACGCCTTGCCGTCAAACGTGCCGCCATTTGCGAAGAGGGTTTCGAACTGCTGCTTGTTTTCCTGCATCCACGCGATATCGGTCCAAGGCATCATTATATTGGCCTCGTTTGGATGCGCGGCGGTTAAGCCTCCGGGGGATAATACGACCATGTACCCGTCGCCGAGTATGCTTTCGCTCCGCATCAGGCTGATGAAGTCGCTTAGATCTATATCAGCGCCGAAAACGCCCGCGACCTTTCCGTCCTTTACGAGGGGGATGGCTACCGAGCACATAAGGATTTCGTTTCCGCCGACGGAGTAGGGATACGGATCGGTCATATATGGCTTGCCGGAATCCCGCGCGCCGACGTAAAAGTCTCCGGTTTCATAGCCGGCTAGCGCCTCGACGCCGACGCCGCTTCCGCTTTTATAGACGTACGGCACGAAGCGCCCGGACTCGTCGTAGAAGGACTGCCCTGCATAGTCCGCGTCCCGCCCGTCGTAGGCATTAGGTTCCCAGCCGGTCCACGCCGCGACGATCGCGTCGTTGGACATAACGACGTCCGAGATCATGTCGATCACATAGCCGCGCGGATCGGCAATGTCCGCCGTATATTCGGAATCGATGCTGGCCGATACGAGCGGCGCGACGGCGGCAACCGTGCCGTACACGTCCTGACACAGCTCGCGGAAATTGCCTGAGGCCTTGTCCACGTTCGCTGTGATATTCTCATTTGTCAAACGTGTCGTCGTGTTCGAGGATAAAAGGCTCACTACGACGGCCATCGCGGCCACTCCCAATACCAGCGCGATTAGCAGAGGTACAATGATTGCTGTTTTAACGCTTCTTTTCATGATTGCCACCCTTTGCTGCTTATTTCCAAAAGTTGTCATGTGTGCATTATAATCATAAGCCCTTTTTACCCGCGTGTCGATGATATATCCATAATAATTGGCGCTTTTACAAATGTTTTACAATGATTAGCCGCTAGAACATAAAAGATGCCGTTATTTTATGGATTTTACATGGATTTTACACGAATAACCCTCTTGATTTTACTTCGCGTATGTAATCTGTTCACATGAACAAGCTAGGAACAAGCTGATTAGCTGTTGGGGCGAATTGTGTTCGCCCGTGACC
>DBDD01000113.1:0-1844 GCA_002293365.1 Christensenella sp. UBA941
CCGAGAGGCCCACGTAAAAAGCGAAAGCTTGAATGAACGTCAAAATGGGCAAAGGTGTCTTTGTTATATTAGCCCGACATATCGTTATCTCGTTGGGTAGCATCGCTACTCCCGGTTAAGAGCCCTACCTTTACTGTTTCAAGATATTTATCAGCCATATCGTTGCCAATATAATGCAGCCTGTTATCAATTTTTATTTTTGGAGCACCTGACTTAACAATCGCGAGAAGGTTTTTTGCAACGATTCCGGTAGTTTCCTTTAGATCACTTTCGATGCTATCAATATTAAGGCCACTTTCTCTAAGCATTTGGGCGAATTCGAAGGTTTCTCCGAGTGCTTTGACTGTATCAGATGCGCGAGCAAGTTGTCCATCATATGTATATTTTCTAAAAAACCATTCGACAAACTTATTAAGCAAATTGCCAATAGCCGCGATAATGTTTTTATCTCCGAGTAATTTCGATAACAAAGAGCCTGATTCGATTTTAATAATCTCTAACTGCGTGCTCCCTTCGCTAAACCGTGAGAAGCAATTATATAAATTGTTAAGCGCAGCGAGAGCTTCAGAAAATTCGTCTACGGTTAATTGGGTGCCTAGCAATTGGATAGTAAGAAGTTGATTATCATGTAAATTCAAAGACTCATCTTGGCTTTGGTAGTTTGCTAAAGCAGATAATGTTTGCTCGTAATGAGCAATAGTATATCGTTCAATAGCCATAAGAGACAATATTGTGTTGCTTAGGTTGTTCCGCTTGTTCTTTGTTGGCTGTTGATAATACTCTTGTAAAAATTGTAGAGTAGAATCTATTCTTTTAGTATATTCGCTAAAGAAAGTATCGGGAGTTCCGTTTTCCTCTTGGTATTTTTCGAGATTGTTTTTCACGTCGTTCCACAATGGCAAAAATTCTATAATACAAAAATTTGATTTCATTGCATCAAATGCTCGTTCGAAATCTGCGATCTCATTATGAGTTCCCGTGACGGAAAAAGATGTACCGTTCCCTGAAGTTGTTCTTGTGGCAGAACTAAGTATTAGCGAGCCGACATTTTCAAGTAGTTCTTGATACCGCGACGCAAATTGTCGTAATGGTTCCAAGGTTTTATTAAGTCTACCTAATTGTGTGAGGCAATACTCAGTATAGTTGATGAGTTCGAATGATAGCATATTCACAACCTCTTATATACAGTGTATATTTACCAAATATTATAAAGCAGTCGACAAGCAATTTCAACACCTGACAAATAGAGCAGTAAGAGAAAGGGGCAACGGCATCATCAATCGTGATACCGTTGCCCTTCATCTTATTAGCCTTGCTTTTTCTCTCCCGTACAGTTGTTTTCCGCCTCTTGCTGAGCCTTCCATTCCTCAAACTCGCGCTTGCCCTGTTCGCTTTCAAAGAATTTTTGTATCTCCGGCAGCAGGCACCGCGCCAGCGCCTCGATTTCGTGTTCGGGGATATTTGTTCCGTAATCCTTCCGCTTTTTCGCCATTCTGACCTCCGTATGAAATTTTCAAGGTGCGTACCCGCCGAAGCAGGCGATTGTTTGAATAGGCATCACTCCTTTGGGCTCCTGTGGCGTAATTAAAGGCTGTTCGGACGGAATAAGGTATTTTCGTATTCCTCACCCCGTTTCGATTGCTGAAAGCCTTGATTTATCTGGCTCTTTCAGCCCCTACTTTTCTACACCAGACCTCTTTATCCGAATGTGTGCGGCTTTCTGCTTTCGTTGGACGTCCTTCGCGCAGTTTCCGCAGTATTTGGCGTTATTGGAAGGTGACTGAAACGCCTTGCCGCAAACTGCGCATCGTTTTGTGTTTTTATCACGGAAAAGCTCCGCTTTC
>DBDD01000113.1:1927-2362 GCA_002293365.1 Christensenella sp. UBA941
CAGCAGGCATCGCGTATGAGGGCGTTCGCGCGTTTCCGCTGGCTTGGCGTCATTCGCGGCAACGTGCCGTTCCGTTTTCGCTCGATGGGAGGCAAGTGCTTGGTGAAGTTCATTGGCTCATCCTCATTTGTGGGAATTAGGTCGGCCATGATTTTATTTTACAAGCAAAATCAATTTAGCTTGTATTTTCGCGGGATTAACATTTTGTAAAGGGTTATGCACTGGTAATTGCATAACTGCAAAGCGTGGTGTAGAATACAGAAAATGCATGGAGGAAATGACCATGTATCTGCCCGGAACGCCGAACGAGCGCATTGGCGATTTGCGTACAAGAAATGGCCTTTCACAGAAGGGACTGAGCGAGTTATCCGGCGTCGATACGTCGCAAATCAGCCGGATCGAGCGCGGCGAGATAAAGAATATCAGCAGCGAAGT
>DBDD01000113.1:2368-2731 GCA_002293365.1 Christensenella sp. UBA941
TGACTACCATCAGTACGCCCAAAAGTTACGATATCAGTGAGCTCGGATTGTCCGAAGGGGCGGTTAAGGCGCTTGTAACCGGCGCGGCCGATGTTAATATACTCAATCGCTTGTTGGAACACAAGAAATTCCCGGCGCTTTTGGATATGGTCAAAATCTATTTCGAGGATACGAGCGCGGCCGGAATCATGGGACGAAACGAGCTATTGAATCTCGCGACCGCCGCGCTGTCCGACTTCCGCGCGGAGAATCCCGAACACAAGGCCGAGATAAAAAAGGATATCCGATTTATCAACGCGCAGAAGATAGGCGAACATGAGGCGGAGATTGAGAAAATAAAAATTGCGTTCCTTGCGATTTTGA
>DBDD01000113.1:2760-2948 GCA_002293365.1 Christensenella sp. UBA941
GCAATTAGCGCCGACGCCCGAATCGCCGGGGCCGGTGAAAATAGAAGATGTGGCGGCTGTCGTGGTGAATATGTTTGGGCAAGCTGCGGCGCTGGACGAGGCAAGCGCCGAGCAGATGCGGCAGTTGATGGAGCTGGTGGCGGAAAAGATTAGTCGATAGAATACAGCATATATATTTAGATTATATA
>DBDD01000093.1:0-1203 GCA_002293365.1 Christensenella sp. UBA941
CTTCTCGGCGGCCCCGCTGAAGCTGCGCGGCGGCGACGGCAGCCCGGTACGGGCGTTTGCGGTGGTATGATAACTATTTTAATGTTGTTCGCCCGGCGAAGCCGGGCGAACAACATTAATTTTTCATATTGCAAAGGGGCTTTGCCATTTTGCAATCCCCGACAAGAGCCGCGCCCCGATTGACATGTTTGCATTTATCAAGTAGAATGATGCATATGATTTGGGTAAGAATGGTTTTCTATAAGCGTCAACTGGGTATAATCTACCCGTCGCACTAGTATTATTTGGAGTGATTTTGTCTTTGGACCCGGATAGTTCCACACAATTGATCCTTTTGGCCGTGTGTCTTTTGCTTTCGGCGTTCTTCTCGTGCTCCGAAACGGCGATCTTAGCGATGAGCAAGATTCGCCTGCTCTCGCTGGCCGACGAAGGCGGCAAGAACGCGAAGCTCCTGCAAAAGATGCTGAAAACGCCCGATAAGATCATAAGCGCGATCCTCGTCGGCAACAACTTCGTCAATATCAGCGCGTCAGCGCTGGTAACGACGTTCGTCATCGAGCAGTTTGGCGAACCCGCCGTCGGCTACGCGACGGGCGCTGTGACGCTTATGGTGCTCATCTTCGGCGAGATTACGCCGAAGTCCCTGGCGTACCGCTATAGCGACCGTATCGCGCTGTTTGTCGCGAAGCCGATCTACGCGCTGTCCATCGTGCTAACGCCGGTGGTATTCCTGCTGAACGCGCTTTCGAACCTCGTCTTGAAGCTCTTTGGCGGCCATAGAGTAACGGGCCCGTCGATCACGGAGCAGGAGCTCAGGACGATGGTGGACGTCTCCACCGAGGAAGGCGTGCTCGAAGCCGAAGAAAAGCAGATGATCCATAACGTCTTCGAATTCGGCGACGGCGAGGTGCGCGAAATCATGACGCCGCGCGTAAACGTCGTGTCCATCCCGATAAACGCCAGCTTCGACGAGCTGCTCGGTATCGCGAAGGAGGAGCAGTTCTCGCGCTTCCCCGTCTACGACGAATCGCCCGACTATATCGTCGGCATAGTGAATATAAAGGACTTCGCGATAAACGGCTTCGAGCGCAAGGATTTTTCATTGAAGGATATCGTGCGCCCGGCGAATTACGTCTACGAGTTTAACAATATCTCGCGCGTCTTCAACGACATGCGCAAGAACCGCCTCCAGATGTCGATCGT
>DBDD01000093.1:1258-12136 GCA_002293365.1 Christensenella sp. UBA941
ATGCTGCTGATCCAAAAGACCGGCGAGCGCGAATACCTCGTGGACGGCACGCTGCCGATAGATACGTTTAACGAATCGCTGGGCGCGAATGTATTGTCCGACGATTTCGACTCCATAGGCGGCTTCGTTATAGGCAAGGTCGGCGAGCTGCCCGAGGTCGGGCAGACGATCGAGCTAAACGACCTCGTCTTCACTATCGAGCGCGTCGAAAACAACCGTATCGAGCGCATGAAGGTTATTCTTCCAGAGGTGTAGGGGCGAACTGTGTTCGCCCGCCGTCCTTGAATGCCATTACTGGATTCCTCGGGCGAACACAGTTCGCCCCTACAGGTATTTCGACACCAGCCCCGCGACAAATAAATAAAGGACATAAAAACATATGGTCGGATCATTCAAGCGGTTCGATATAGGCCGCCGTCCCATCCGCCAGTGGCGCATACTCACGGTTGTAACGTGGCTTATCAGCTTTCCGAAGATGTGGCTTCATAAGGCCAGGATCGACAGGACGGGCATGCCGAGAGGCCTGAAACCGCCCTATTTTTTGATATGCAACCACAATTCCTTTATGGACTTCATGCATTTGACAAAGGCGATCTTTCCGCATCGCGCGTATTATGTCGTTGCCATAGACGGCTTTATAAAGCGCGAATGGCTTTTGCGCGCCGTCGGAGGTATAGGCAACCGCAAGTTCGTAAAGAGCGTTCAATTGGTGAAAAACATGCTCCGCGCGCGCAATGCGGGCGGTGTAGTGGCGCTCTTTCCGGAGGCGCGCTATTCGCTCTGCGGGACGAACGCTATTTTGCCGGCGTCGTTGGGCAAGATGGTGCGCAAGATGAACGTGCCGGTCGTGATGCTTCTCATGCACGGGCATCATGTAAATTCGCCCTTCTGGAACGTCGGCAGCCGTAATGTCAAGCCGGTCGAATCCGAGATGAAGCTGCTGTTTACGCGCGAGGAAACGCAAAGCCTGTCCATAGACGAGATAAACGAACGGCTAAAAGCCGCGCTCGTCTACGACGACTTTGCCTGGCAAAAGGACAGAGGCGTTCGGATCAAGCGTAAAGACCGCGCCGAGGGGCTGCATAAGGTGTTGTATCAGTGCCCGGCCTGCGAGAAGGAATATGGTATGGCCACGTGTCATAACACGCTGGTATGCGGCCATTGCGGCAAGGCTTGGGAGATGGACGAGCTGGGCGGGCTTAGCGCGCAAAACGGCGAGACGGAGTTTTCACACGTACCCGACTGGTACGAATGGCAGCGTGCGAACGTGCGGCGGGAGGTGTTCGAAGGCCGCTATTCCTTCGAAGCGCCGGTGAGGGTCGAATCGTTACCGAATGCGAAGGGGTTTATAACGTTCGAGCGCCCGGGATACCTGAAGCACAACATGGACGGATTCGCGCTGACAGGCGTTTATCCCGTAGGAGCCGAGCCGTTTGAGCTTAGCTGGCCCGCGCAAAGCCTGTACTCCTGCCATATCGAGTACGACTACATGAAGCGCGGCGACTGCGTGGACTTGAATACGAACGACGATACGTTCTATCTCTTTCCCGACCCCGAAGGAGGCGATTTCGCCGTTACTAAAATCGCGCTCGCGACGGAGGAGCTCTATAATTATTGGAGAGAAGTATAAGTATTGAGGAGACGCGTATTCGAGCTAAAAATATTTCTTGACCTTCGAGCGACAACGCAGTTTATACTAATTATTTACATATTCATATATTGTGTTTTTGCATAAAATGGTATATCTTGTATATTGCGGAATTATTAGGGGATCAAAAGCCTATTCCGTAATATTTTATTTATAAGGAGAATTGCCATGAGAAGTTTTTCAAAGTTTGATCTACAGTACGCTCATAGGTTTTATGGATTCAAAGGCGAGGCGCAGTACCTGCACGGACATACGGGCGTACTGACGCTCGAAGTAGAGGACACGGTCAACGAAGGCGTGAATATGGTATTCCCTTGCAATGAAATCACGAAGACGGCGTGGGAGGTTTTGAAAAATTTTGACCATGCGCTGATCCTGCGCGAGGACGACCCGTTGCTGCCCGCGATTCTTGGCGTTTACGAAGCGCAAGGCATTAAAGAAAACGAGCCGAGCAACAAGATGAAAGGCCCCGCTTTTAAGACGGAGCTCGCGACGGCGTACCCCGAAAGCCGTCTGGTCGTAACGAAGGAAACGATGACGGTCGAGGGTATGATCAAAATCGTTTACGAGTTACTTAAAGATAAGCTTAATATCGCGAAGATCACATTTACGAGCGGCGTAAACGGCGCGTATCAGGAATACGAGGCGTCCGGAAAAGAAATGGCCCGCTGCCCGCTGTGCGGTATCGCGCTTAATGAAAACGGCGTATGCCCGAAATGCGGCTATAAAAAGAGACAGATATGATGACTGTAGGGCGGGGGCTCTGCTCCCGCCGCGCATTTTCAATATCGGTATACGGCAGGAGCAGAGCCCCTGCCCTACAATTGTGAGCGGCGATTGCCGTCTTTTATTTCTTGTCATATTCTGTTATACTACGCAAATGATTATAGACTTTCATACGCATATTTTTCCGGACGCATTAGCGCATAAAGCGCTGTCGTCGCTGTTTGACGGCATGGACGGCCTCTACACTCCCGTGCACGACGGCACGGCGGACGGGCTTTTGCGCAATATGGACGCGTGGGGCGTCGATATATCCGTAATCGCGCCCGTCGTTACGAAACAATCCCAGGCGAGAAAAGTGAACGAATGGACGGCGAACCTCGCTTCGGATAGGTTCGTCTGCTTCGGTGGAATTTACCCGCATGTTGACGACTATAAGAGTGAGGTCGATTTTGCCGTAAGCCTTGGCCTGAAGGGGCTGAAATTCCATGCGGAGTTTCAGGATTTTATCGTCGATGCGCCCAAAATGCTTAGAATATACGACTACGCCTTGTCGCGCGGGCTTATCCTCTTGCATCACGCCGGGTTTGACCCTGCGTTTCCCCCGCCGTTTAGGAGCGATCCGAAGCGGTTCGCGAACGTGCTGAAGGCAATGCCGGGCGGGGGCGGGAAAATCGTGATAGGGCATTTGGGCGGGCAAGCCCAGTGGGACGACGTGGAGAAATATTTAGCGGGAAGCGAAGCGTATCTCGATACTTCGATGGGGTTCGAGTATTATACCGAAGAACAATTTCTTAGGATCGCGCAAAAGCATGGCGTTCATAAGCTTCTCTTCGCGTCGGACTCCCCGTGGTCAAACGCGGGGGACGAAATCGCGCGCATAAAAGCGCTGCCGCTCGAAAAAAAAGCGCTGGACGCTATTCTAGGCGCCAACGCATGTAGTTTATTAGGAATTAGTGGGGAACGGCTACTTCGGCGTAATCATCCCCGGCTTGATAATTTGATAATGCCTGTTTGAATATGTGCTAGGATAGGACAGCAGCGCCAGAGAGAAATTTGCCTCGCCTTGCTGCGCGGGGAAGCTGCCGTAGCCCTTGCCGCTTAGGTCGAGTGTTATGTCCGTGACGGACTTTTCGTTATACGTGACGCGCACAATCGCGCCCGCGTACTGCGCGCTATTTGCCGATTGAACATAAACGCTATAGGAAATCGCTTCGCCGTCGTACTCCACGTCGTATATCATTGGCGTGTCGTTTTCCGGAGATTCCAGCGGGACGTACGCGAGACCCTGAAAGGGCTCGCGAGTGTAGCTTGCCAAATCGCTCCAATTATTGGCTCCGCTATCGATCAGGCGCTCGTATGCGCCGTTCGCGTTGGCGGGATAGTGTATTATCGACGGCGAACTAGGGCTATCGGCCGGAGGATGGAACGCGGATTGATCCAAGACGGGCGGCGTTATGCCTAAAAATGTAAGGCCTTTAAGCGCCATGCCATAAAATGCGTTTGGGCCGACGAAGGTAATGCTTTCTGAAATTGTTACAAAGTCGACGTTTTCGCAGCCGTAAAAGGCGTTCGCGCCGACGCTCTTTACGCCTTCCGCGAAAACAATCTCTTTTATTTCGCCGGCGTAGCCCTTTTCATGCCAGGGGGGCAGGCGATAGAAAGTCGAGGTATCGCTGGGTAGCCTGTAATCCCACATACCGCCGTTGCCGATAACGTTTTCGAAGACGGCAAAGCCAAGAATCTTCGTTTTTTTATCGAAATAATAGAGGACATTCGTACCGCAAGGGCCGGAATCATACCCCGACATCGGGTCGTTGGGATAAAACGCGGGCGCAAGCGCCGCGGACGGAGTATAGTAATATTCGCGCTCCAGAGAAGTGTCCTTGGACGTTTGCCCTCCGTCGGGATAATAAGCAGGCGCAAGCCCCGCCGCGGACATGTAGCCCTCCGCCGCGGCCGCCGGTAAAAGCGCCGCCATTAACGCGGCCAGCAAAACAGCCGCTGCTATTTTCATTCGTTTCACGTTGCTTGCCCCCGAATCGCGAATAATTATACGCGACGTAATCGACAGTGAAGTATGTTAATAATATAGACTTTTTCTTGAAAATGCAAGCCTGAAATGTATTATTTTAGGGATAAAAATCATATTGGCGCCAGAGCGCGATATATCGTGCCTGGCGCCGTAGGAAACCGCAATATGTAGTGTTTATACATTATTATTCAGAAACGCGGCCACGTCTGTAAAGAACGAATCCCGGTTGACGTCGTTATGTATCGCGTGGCATGAATCGTATTCCTTTAGCGTAACGCTATCGCCGCACGCGCCGCGAAAGGCCATTATCGCCGGGTTGCTGACGATCCGCTCGTTCTTTGCGTAGGCAAGGTACGTCGGGATTGTAAGGTCTTGCGCATTTTTTAGAGCGTAGGCGCAGCCGGCCCGTATAGCCGAGACCAGCCGGAAGGAAATCCGGTTATGGTATAGGGGATCCTTGTCGATATCGTCCGCTTTTGCCGCGTCGCCGGTGATATCGCTCCGGTTTAGCCTGTTGACTATCGCAAGCTTGGGCGAAATGCTTCCCAAGCACCTGGCAAGCGCGGCCGTAAGCGGGTTTAAGTCGTTGTACAGCCCCAGCCACGGGGATTCTAGCACAGCGCATGTAAAATCCGTCTGACCGCGCCGCAAGAGGTAGTTCGCGGCGATATTTCCGCCCATGCTGTGGCCGTACAGCGCGAGCGGGATACCCGGAACCATTTCCTTGGCGGATGATACAAGCGCCTCAATATCATCCATGAAGCTCTCGTAGCCGGATACGACGCCGAATCGCTTAAAGCGCTTATCGGGCGAAGCTTCGCCCAACTCGCCGTGGCCGCGCTGGTCGAAGCAGACGGACGCGTAGCCCGCCTTTAAAAGCCGCTCCATAAGCTCGCCGTAGCTGCCGGAATGCTCGCCGAAGCCGTGGCAGATAATCACGAGCCCCTTTACGTCGGGCGTTGCTTCGGCGCCGTACGTGGTGATTGCGTTGATTACATGGCCGTCCTTGGAAGTGGCGTTAAGTTTGTATGTTTGCATTTTATTTATCTCCTTGCCGCCGTCAATATGGAAAACTGGCGTAAAAATATCTATGAAGGAGTGCGCTTACATTTTATTGGGGTAATCTTCAGCTCCATAGAAAAGACGGTAAACCGTCACAACTTTTTCTGCTTCGTTAACTTTGAACATTAGCACATAGTTTTTGATTAACACTTTGCGATAGCCTTTTTTTGCAAGCAGTTCATCATTGCACAACGAGTATATTAGCGGATTGCGAGACAACCTGGCGTAGCATTTATGCACTGAGTCTGCAAAATCTTTGGCCGCTTTCGGCGCGCCAAGCTGATTCTTGATATACGTAAAGATATTGTGTAAGTCTTTATGAGCATGTTCGGTAACGATGCGCTTATACATCGAACTCGGCTCTAAGGATCGCAAGCGACTCGTCCGCGTCCATTGTTTTTCCTTCGGCAATTTGCGCCTCGGCCTCTTCAAGCTTGGAATACACGTTGTACATATATTGCTTCTCTTCGTACATGCGAGCGCTCATAATGACCATATCGCTATATCCGTTTTTAGTAATATAGATGGGCTCCCGCGCTTCGCGGCACAGCTGCGAGATAAAACTCGTATTTTTAAGGTCTTTTATAGGTATAATCTGCGGCAAATCAACCAGCCTCCCTCAATGGGTGTATTATACCATTATTATGCCATGGCTTCAAGCTGAAGATACTAAGATAAATCATCAAACGCCATCGATGATTGCGCCGCTTTCCGCCGCTAAAACTTCCTTCCTCTTCAGTTCTCTCCAAACAGTACACATCATCGTTATATAACAGGCTAAGCCGCCCAAGAAATTCGAAATAGGCTCCGCCAAGAACACGCCTGTCGTGCCCAGGTTCATGATCGTCGGCAAGAAAAGCGTAAGCGGCGTAACGATAATCACCTTCCGGAAAAGCGAAAAGAAGATGGCGTGCTTGGATTTCCCAAGCCCTACGAACGCCGCCTGTCCTGTGGCTTGCAGCGACATTAGGAAGACCGCAAAGAAGTATATATGCATCGCCGGAATTCCGGCGGCGAGTATTTGGGGGTCGCTGTTGAATATGCCCATGAAGAACGCCGGGAAGAGCAGTAGCAGAAGCCACATTAGCGTCGCGAAAGCGGCGGACGCGATGGTCGTAAAGCGAATGGCCTCGCGCACGCGCGCATAGGCTTTCGCGCCGTAGTTATAACCCATAACGGGCTGTGCGGCATTCGTGAAGCCCACCATCGGCTGGAATACCACCTCCCGCAAGGAGTTGATAATCGTCATGACGCCGACGTAGATATCGCCCCCATAGGCTAGGAGCGTAGTATTGCAGACGGTCTGTACCGTCGAATTCGTAACGGCGATTGTAAAGCCCGAAAGTCCTAGCATGAGTATCTCCTTCACCTTTGCGGCTTTCAGGCGGAAATAGCGCGCGCGCAGCTTCAATATGGCTTTTTTGCCGGTTAGGAATCGCAAAATCCATATCGCGGATACGCATTGCGATATGACCGTCGCCCACGCCGCGCCGGCGACGCCCATACCGAATACGAAGATAAAAAGCGGGTCGAGCAGGATATTGCATATTGCGCCGATCAAAACCGTCGTCATGCCGACTTTGCCGAAGCCTTGCGAGTTGATGAAGCTGTTCATGCCCAGGCCGCACATTACGAACAGGCTTCCGCCGATATAGACTGTAAGGTACGCGTCGGCAAATGGAAACGTCGCGGCGCTCGCTCCAAAGGCATAGAGCATGGGCTCTTTGAATAATAGGATAATCGCCGTCAGCGCCGCGCCGAAGATTACGAGCAGCGCGAAGGAGTTGCCCATGATCCGCTCCGCGTCCTCTTGGTCGCCCCGCCCGCGCGCAATCGAGCACAGCGGCGCGCCGCCCATGCCTACAAGGTTCGCAAAGGCGATGACGATAGTCAGTATCGGTAGCGTTACGCCCAGCCCCGTCATGGATAGCATCGCGTTTTCGGGCATGCGGCCGATATAGATACGATCCACCACGTTGTAGAGCACGTTGATAAGCTGCGCTAAAGTCATAGGCGCGGCCAGACGCAGAACGTTGCGTATTATGCTGCCCTTGGTGAAATCGTTTTGATCCATGCTCTGTGTTTTATCCTTGCTGATGTAGGGGCGGATGGCAATCCGCCCGCAGAATCCGTATTGCGGCATTTTCACGGACGGATTGCCATCCGTCCCTACAAAAAATGAATATATCAACGATTATCGAAAAACGAAATCGCTGCCCCGCAGCGCCTCAACCGCCTTATCCAAACTATTCTCTTTTACAAAAATATAGTCCGTATTGTACGTCGACACGGCAAAGAGGCTGATTCCGGCTTTTGCGAGCAGCCCCGAGATATTGGCGAGCACGCCTACCATGGAGAAATCCAGCACGCCCTCGATTTTGAACGCGCGCCAGCCTGGCTCGCGCGCTATGCAATCCTGTGGCGCATACGCTGTTTCGCATACGAGCGAAAGCTCGTCGTCCGTCCTTGCGAAAAAGACGAATTCGCGCGTGAAATCGACGGAGGAAACGCTATTGACTTTACACACGGAAAAGGCTTGAGGCAAGAGGAGCAGCGTCATTTCGGCCTCCCAAACTATTTATTTTATTATACTATAATCCATGGATAATTTCACCTTGACAATATTCAAATCATCGAATATAGTTTCAGTGAACGAAAATTCACTGAATTGAGGTTCATCGAATGGGAATTCGACAAGAGCAGCGCGATAAGCGCAGATGGGAAATTCTCGAGGCCGCGCTCGACCTATTTATATCCAAGGGCTACGGCGATACGAAAATAGGCGATATCGCCGAGAAGGCCGATATGAGTATGGGCTTGATGTTCCACTATTTTGAATCCAAGGCGAAGTTATACGAAGAATTGATACGCGTCGGCGTGTCGGCGCCGGCGTCCATGATGGAGATGGATTCAAACGATCCGCTGCGCTTTTTTGAAACCGTCGCGGCGCATATCATCTCCGCGATAAAACAAAGCCCGTTTACAGCGAAGATGTTCGTCCTGATGTACCAAGTTCAGTCCAACGCGTCCCTACCGGGGCCGGTGCGGGAGCTATTGGAAGGTATGTCCTATTTAGAAAAGACGATATCCATTATCGAAGAGGGGCAGAAACGGGGGCAAATTCGGCCTGGCAACGCTGAAGCGCTTTCCGTACTATACTGGCAGACGCTTTCGGGCGTAGCGATCTACGCGGCGCTAAAGCCAGGCGCGCCCGTGCCCGAAGCCGAATGGATTGTCGATTGCATAAAAGCGCATTCGCATTAGGGTACGCGCTTTTTTATACAAAAAAGCTGCGCAAAAAACTTATATAAAAATACTCAATATGAGGGGGCAATTCGATGAAAAAGAAGATCGTTATAATAGGTGGAGGCATCGCCGGGCTCAGCGCCGGCGTCTACGCGCTGCGCTGCGGCTTTGAGGCCGCCGTTTTGGAAAGCCATTCTATCGCGGGAGGCAACTGCACGTCCTGGAAGCGCGGGGATTATCTGTTCGAGGGCGGCATGCACTGGCTGACGGGCTCGGGCGAAAGGGAGATTCTGAATAAGTGCTGGCACACTGTGGGCGCGCTGGAGGACGGCGTAAAGGTTACCTTTCCGGAGCCGTTCATCGAGTACGATTACAACGGAACGCCCGTAAAGTTCTACCGCGATGTTGACAAGACGGAAAAACACTGGCTGGAGCTCTCGCCCGAAGATGAAAAGGAAATAAAGGCGTTCTGCGGCAATATCCGCAAGATCAAGAACCTCGCCATTCCCGTTATGGATATCAAGGGCGTGAAGGTTACGAAGAAGATGCGCCCGCCCATGTCGCTAATATTCTCCGGTATGTCCGCGATGAAGCTGATGCGCAAGTTTGCCGAAATCGACAGCGAAGCGTATGCCAAGCGGTTCAAGCACGAGGGCATTCGCGAGCTGCTGCGCGCCAGTACGGGCGGCAAGAGCGGCGTTTTGCCCATATTTTTCACGATGGGCATATTGGCGCGCGGCGACGGCGGCTTCCCCGAGGGCGGTTCGCTGCCTTTTGCCGGACGGATCGCGGCTAAGTTCCAGGCGTTGGGCGGCGAGCTGATCATGAATACGCGCGCGGAAAAGGTCGTCATCGAAAACGGCAGGGCGACGGGCGTCATGGCAAATGGAAAGCTCATACCCGCCGACGCCGTAATCGTCACGGCCGATACGATGCTGGCGCATAACCTGTTCGACGTAGAGCTCAAAGCGCCCTGGTACGACGAGATGCGCAAACACACGGAGCCGACGATGTGCGTGTTCGTTTCGCTGGGCATAAACGCCGATTTGAGCGCTTACCCGCACGGCCTCGTCGTAAAACCTGATAAGCCGCTGGAGCTCTCGGGCCGCAAATACGAATACCTGAGCCTGAATAACTACGCCGCCGACCGCGACTATTCGCCCGAGGGAAAGAGCGCCGTAACGCTGGTTCTGGACGGCGATACCTGGGATTATTGGAAGAAGGCGAAAGAAGAGGGCCGGTATAAAGAGGAGAAGGCAAAGCTCGCCGAAACCGTAATAACGGCGCTTGCCGAAAGAATACCCGAAATAGAGGGCAACGTCGAGGTTTGCGACGTCGCTACGCCATTGACATACGAGCGCTACTGCGGCAACTGGAAGGGCTCCTGGATGTCGGAGGTCGCGTTCAATATGAACGTGGGCAACGGCTATCCCGCCGCAATCGACGGCTTATCCGGCGTATACTTCGCCGGTCAGCGCATGATGCCGCCGGGCGGCCTGCCCGTCGCGCTGATGACCGGGCGGAGCGCGGTGCAGTATCTGTGCAAGGATACGGGAACTGTGTTTGTGAGCGAGGAGTAGAGCTTGTTTTTTGCATGGCGCTCCCGGTTTCGCCGGGAGCGCCAAATTAATTTAAGTAATGCTGATTAATACGAATTTCTGTAGGGGNNCGGGCGAACACAGTTCGCCCCTAAAGGTTAGTGCATAAAGCATCATTTACATAAAGACTTGATTTTCTTCCTCACGATTGACATACGTGATATTACGTATTACGATCTATCTAGGAGGCGAATGCAATGACGGCCTAGGTGCGCTTTTTGGACACAATATAAAGTGGAGGCATAAAATATGAAATACGTATATCCGGCGATCCTTTATACCGACGACGGTAAAATCGGCGTAACTGTTCCCGATTTACCCGGTTGCCACGCTTTTGGTGATGATATAGCCGATGCTCTGCTTATGGCGAAAGACGCTGTAGAGATGTGGCTGTGGGACGCTGAAAACAATAAAGAAGCTATGCCCCAAGCTACGGAAGCATTGCCGCTAAAACTTGGCGAAACGCTAACCTTGATTGCCGCGGATACCGATGAATACCGCCGCTTAAACGATACCAAGGCTGTGAAGAAAACTCTGTCCATTCCGTCTTGGCTCAATCAAATGGC
>DBDD01000068.1 GCA_002293365.1 Christensenella sp. UBA941
GCCGTCCTATACGACGTAACCAAAACCGGCGACACATTCTCCTTCAAAACGATAATAGCGAACGCGAACGGCAGTATGCCCGGAGCGACAGTTCTAGTCAAGCTAAACGAACAATACTCCACAACCGTAACCATCGGCGAGGACGGCATAGGCTTCGGAACCATCGACGCCCCCGGCTACGCTTGGGATACGGCCCAAATCTCCGCGCGCCCGAATCTGCCCGGAGCCGCCGCCGTTGGCGTGACATACGATATTTTTGGCGACGGAAGAGTTGTGCGGCGGTAGGGCGCGGCATCCTTGACGCGTCGTGCCCCAAACGTGTAGGGGCGAACTGCGTTCGCCCGTGACCCCAGAGGTCGACACAATCCTGTATCGAAACGCCTCCGTTTTGCACTGACCGGGGGCGTTTTTACGCGGGACACGGTTCTGAAGGTATGCTATACTAGCTTAGGGGGAATCGCCGATGCAGATTGAGGATATACACGCCCATATACGGGAGCGTAAAATCAAATGGACTACGCACGTCACGGAACGCTTGCAGGAGCGCGGTATTTATCCCAGCGATATTCGCGTATGCTTATTCGCCGGTGAAATAATCGAGAATTATCCGGAAGATTACCCATACCCAAGTTGTTTGGTACTGGGACTAACGCAAACGAATACCCCGCTGCATGTTGTGGTAAGCTTAGGAATGGGTAGGCTATGGATAATCACCGCATATGTTCCGTCCGGCGATAAATGGCAGGACGATTGGCGTACAAGGCAAAAGGGGGAATTATAATGAATTGCGTCATGTGCAAGAGCGGTACGCTTGTTGAAAGCGTGACGAATCACGTCGTATCGCTGAAAGATACCATTATCATTGTGAAGGGCGTCCCTTGTTCGGAGTGTGACCAGTGCGGCGAGAAGTTTTATGATGACGCCGTCGCGGATCAATTGGAGAAAATCGTTCGGCAAATTACGGAAACAACGTTTACGGAAATCGCTGTGGTTGCCTACTCAAAAGATGTGGCATGAACGCCGCGCCCGCCCGAACCTGCCCGGAGCCGTTGCCGTAGGCGTGACCTGAAATGCATTCTAATCCGGTAGGGGCGCGCATTGCGCGTCCGCGATTAATGTGAAGGTCATGCTATGGGGTCACGGGCGCGCTTTGGGGTCACGGGCGAACACAGTTCGCCCCTACAAGATTGGAACACATTTTGGCTCGCGGGCGGGAAAACCCCGCCCCTACATAATTACGAATAAAAATCGAACTTAACTTTTTGGTAACATTCGACGTTTATCGGCTTTATTATGATATACTTAATCCCAGCGAAGGCGCCCCTTGCACGGGCGCTTTTTGTTATGGCGAAAGATTAAGCGAGGAAGTTCGAAATGGACAAAATGACGATTGCGTTTGATCAATATCAGCGATATAAAACTATTCAGCTTATTGTAGAACGTGCAAAGCAAAATCTAGGCGCGCCGTCGCTGCGTATTTTAGAAATCGGCGCGAATGAGCACAAAAATCTTGGGCGCTTTCTTCCTGAAGACGATATTTGCTATTCGGATATTTCATTGTCCGGCGAATTGTTAAACGATCCGCAGTATATCTTTGCGGATGCGATGGATATGGCCGGTATTGAAGACGCGGCGTTTGACTTGGTCGTAGCTTTGGATGTGTTTGAGCATATTCCCGCTGATAAGCGGGAGCGGTTCATTTCGGAGATTTGCAGGGTAGGAAAGTACGGAGCGGTTCTTTGTTTTCCGTTCGACGCGCCGCATATTTTGGATGCCGAAGCGCGCGCAAACGAGTATTTCCGGGCGATAGCGGGCTATGATCATATTTTTCTGAGAGAGCATATTAAGCACGGCCTTCCCAATATAGACGCAACAGAAGCGTGCTTGCGGCAAAAGGATTATAAATTCTATAAGTTTGAGCATTCTGATATATTTTTATGGGAAATGCTCATAAAGGCGCATCTGTATACGTCTTTTATCCCCGAGGCCGCCGCATATCTAAGCAAAGTGGATCGATACTACAATAGCTTCGTCTATACGAAAGACCGTTCTGCTGCTAATTACCGGGTATTCTTTACGATAAGCCGGGACGAAGCGATCATCGAGGCGGCAAAAGCGGCGGAAACAGAATTCGTCGAAGAATCGGCGGATCGCGATATCCGGTTTTTCGAGCGCTGTATAGACGATATGGATAAAATTGCGGCGCTGAGGACAAGGATAAAATACGAGGCCTGCAAAAACGATCTTGAAAGATATAAGGCGCGTCAGCAGGACTACGAAGAGAAAAAAGCTGCGTATAAAAAATACAAGGCCGCGTATGAGGAGATACTTGTCTCAACGTGTTGGAGAGTAACGAAACCAATCCGTATTTTAGGCGATAGTCTAAAAAAACTCAAAGCGGCACTACAAAATATGCGTAATGGCGGGTCTAAAACCTCAAAAAGGCAGTCACTCGGCTACGACAAGGCGCAAACGTTCGAATTGAGCAGACATACGCGCCAAGAGCAAGAGCGAAAGCGCTTTACAAAAGATATCCAGTTCAGCATTTTGACGCCGCTGTACAACACTCCAAAGGCCTTTTTGAAAGCCATGCTGGATTCAGTTGTTGGCCAAACCTACGCGAATTGGGAGCTTTGCCTCGCGGACGGGAGCGGCGCCGGCTACGAATACGTCGGCAAAATATGCAAGAAATACGCGAAGCGGGATAAGAGGCTCAAATATAAAAAGCTGGAGAAAAACGAGGGCATCGGCGGAAATACGAACCGCTGCATTGAAATGGCCGGCGGCGACTATATCGCATTGCTCGATCATGACGATGTTTTGCATCCGGCTGCGCTTTTTGAGGTTATGAGCGCCATCTGCGATCAAGGCGCGGACATGGTTTATACAGATGAAGGCATCTTCAGCAAACGCCCGCAGGATGCGTATATTGTGCATTATAAGCCGGATTACTCGCCGGATACGCTGCGGGCACACAACTACATCTGTCATCTAAATGTTTTCAGCTGTGGTCTTCTAGAGCAAGCGGGGCGTTACAGCATAGAATACGACGGAAGCCAGGATTATGATATGACGCTGCGCATAACAGAAAAGGCGGTTAATATCGTTCATATTCCAAAGATTCTGTATTTCTGGAGGGCTCATAAGGATTCGGTAGCCGCGGGGCTCGAGGCGAAGCCGTACGCGTTCAATGCCGCAAAGAGAGCCCTTGCCGACCATCTGAACAGGATCGGGCTGGATGGGCGCGTTGAAGACGCGCGTTTTCTCTCCACGTATAGAATCAATTACGCAATACACAACGCCCCCATGGTATCCATAATCATACCCAATAAGGACCAAGCGTCGGTTCTTAAGAACTGCGTCGATTCGATACTTACTAAATCCACATATACGAATTATGAAATCATTATCGTTGAAAATAACAGCGTAGAAGCGGCAACCTTCGATTACTACAATACGCTGAAAAACCCGGCTCGCGTACGAGTGATCCAGTTCTACGGAGAATTCAACTATTCGACCGTCAACAACCTCGGCGCCAAGCGCGCAAAAGGAGATATCCTCTTATTGCTCAACAACGACACAGAGGTAATAACGCCAAATTGGATAGAAGAGATGCTCATGTTCGCACAGCGCGAGGATGTGGGCGCAGTGGGCGCGATGCTCTATTATCCGGACGATACTATTCAGCATGGGGGCGTGATATTGGGTATAGGCGACGTCGCCGGACATTCTCACAGACACTTTAAAAGAAATACCGGCGGGTACATGTCGCGTCCATATATCGTACAAAATCTCAGCGCCGTTACAGGGGCGTGCGTAATGATACCCAAAAGGGTTTACGATAAGATCAACGGCCTTGACGAGGGCTATGCCGTTGCGTTTGGAGACGTCGATTTGTGCATGAGGATTCGTGAAGAGGGGTATTTGATCGTCTTTACGCCGTACGCGGAGCTGTACCATCATGAATCGATCAGCCGGGGCCCTGACGACACACCAGAAAATAGTACACGATCGAAATTAGAAACCAAGCATTTCCATTCGAAATGGTTCGAAGTGTTGGAAAAGGGCGATCCTTATTATAACCCGAATCTTACGCTGGCGACAGAGGACTTTGCGTATAAAAAGTAAGGCGGCAGGCCGAACCTTACTTTTTGGTAAAGTTCGGCTTTTATTATTTTAAATATGGTATAGTTATCTCAGCGAAAGCGCCCCTGGCACGGGCGCTTTCCTCTATCTAACGGTACCGGCAATATCACGGAAACGGAGGCGGAGCAGGATGCGGATAATGGCCGTTACAAGCGAATCGCTTCAACTGCGCGCTTTGATGCGAAAAATCAGGAAGGCGGTTCCCGGCGCGAAATTAACCGGAATTCGCTTTCCGAAGGACGCCATCGCGCATATGGGCGAAAACGCAGCGGACGCAGCGTTTTTAGACATGGAGCTGCCGGAAATGCATGGGTTGATTCTTGCGAAAAAGCTGCAACAGATGAATCCCGCCGTCAATATCATCTTCATAGCGGCTATGGATGACGGCTACATGGAAAGCGCGTTCAAAATGCACGCCAGCGGGTTTCTCTTGAAGCCCTTCGACGACGATGCTATCGCCCGCGAGCTGCGGAATCTGCGCTATCCCGTCCCTTAGGCCCGCAGTCGCCAAGATAGCAATAAGCAATTTTCCGTGAATCGGCGGAAAAGAATAGTTTTTTATACCCGAACCGCGACAG
>DBDD01000260.1 GCA_002293365.1 Christensenella sp. UBA941
ACCGGCATAACCGGCGCAACCGGTTCTTTCGCCACCGGGGCGACGCTATTTAGTGTCGTCAACAGTGGCACTGGAACAAGCGGCACGGAAATCCCGTTTAAGCTCGGCGATAAGCTGGTATTCAGGACGGATACGCCCGACAAGCAGAATATCAGCGTCACTCCCGGGTCGGCCGTTATAACCATCAATAACACGGCTCCCGTCGGGGCGAGCGGCCCGCTGTTTTCCGTCAACCCCGGCAATGATGCAACCGGAAACGCCGCGATGGTCAGCGCGGGCAAGCAGGTTTATTTCGCCACGAGAACGAAAGACGTATTGAAAATAGATATCGGGAAAGACACGGATGGTACTGCTGTCGTCTACCTCGATGTTAATCCGTCGGCGGTACAGGGCGTGACGGGCGCAAAGGGCGAGATGGCCCCTTACGGCTCCTTTATGGGATTCCACACGAAAACCATCGGTGGCCCGGTTGGAACGGCAGGCCATCCGCAGAAAGGCACTGTCATTCCCGTAACGATGATCTCGACGGAGACAACTACGGACGGGGCGTTCAGGCTATATTTTGGCGGCGGCGACGGCGACGAGGATTACGGCAGCGTATGCGTCCTGGTTTCCGGAATATACCTGGCAACAGCTAAGGCGCAGATAGAACCCTCCGACTACGCGCAGGCTTTCGCGCTGCAGGTGCTAAAACGAGGTTCCAAGGTTCCCTATTATAATTCCATGAGTACGACGCAGAAGACGGGAGCGGTTTCGATGACATGTATCCTCCCTCTGCAAGCAGGGGATTTGGTATCCGTCGGCTATCTGTCCGGAGGGCCGGTCACCTATACGCCAAACCCCGGCAAGATTCAGGAGCTTTCGCCTTCCGCGGCTATCACGCTGATGCGCATGGGCAACCTAAAGAATCCCAGTACCTATCAGGCGCAGGTGGGCGACTATCCCAATTTCAGGCCGGACGGACCCAAAGGCTCTGTGGGGGATAACTTGCCCGGCAGAATAGCCTATTCCAAGCCGGAAAATATTCCGAATCCCTCTTAATCCTATACACTGGTTGTCAAAGATATGGGGGGCCAAGGCTCCCCATATCCCTATCGGTGAATACAAGGAGGCAAGCCGATGCGAATCTCCGCCTGCTGGATCGTAAAAAACGAAGCGGCCAATATAAGAAAATCCATCATGAGCGTGAAGGGCTGCTGTGATGAACTAATCGTCGTGGATACCGGCTCGGCCGACGGCACGGACGCTATCGCCGCTCTCTGCGGCGCGCGCGTCGAACGCTTCGCGTGGATCGGGGACTTTTCCGCTGCGAAAAACTACGCCCTGTCCCTCTGTTCGGGCGAATACGTCATATTTCTGGACGCGGACGAGTATTTCGAGCCCGCGCTAAGCGAAGAGGACGGGGGCATGATACGCTTCGTTTTTGAGCATACCGAGATCGACTCTATCCAGCTGCTCAGAACCGAGCTCGACATCGACGGCGGCAATGTATTGGGCGAGACCGTGGTGGATCGGTTCTTGCGGCGCGGCGCGGTTCATTTTGAGAACAAAATCCACGAAATACCTAAGGACGCACAGGGCAAGCCGCCGCAATCCATCGTGTTCAACGGGCTTGTATTGACGCACAGCGGGTATTCCAAAAGCGTTTTCGAAAAAAAGCTTTTGCGCAATATAGAAATCCTGGAACGCGAGCAAGCGCGGCTGCAAGACTCTTTCATGCTGTTCCTGAACGCGCAGTATCTTTTGCGGGAATATATCGCGCTCGGCGATTATGACATGGCAGCTCATTACTGCCGCTATCTTTTGCGCCATCACGACCACTTCAAGGCCGCTTGCAAGCTGCACGGCACGGGCATGTTGCAGCGCTTCTTCCATGCCCTGGACGCCGCAAGTATGCGCCGCGAACAATTCAGCGAAAGGGAGATATATGATAAGCTGGTCGCCGGGCTGAAAGCGAATTATCCCGGTACGCGGGAAAGCGCGCTGGTCGAGCTGTACTATCAGCTTCGTTTCGATTATCGCGAAGAGCGTTTTTTGCGGGAGCTGGAAGCGCTGGAGGCGCGGCTAAACGAGCTGCCCGGCGCGCTCATTGCCGAATGCAAATATGTTGAGGCGGCGATCTTCTCAATGTATCCATTTGACAAATCTGGTCTATCGCGATAAATCAAAGTAAGCGTGGTCGTACACTACACGCTGTAGTAAGACAAACAGAAGCGCCGCGACCAGCGCGCCGGAGAATAGCGATGCGCCCCGCCTGTGGAAACACGGGCGGGGCGTTTTTTGCAATGGGCTGCACAGCCGCTTGAACCAACCGGCTATTTGTTTCCATTGACGAACGCGGCGGTTAAACAGATACTATAATCACGACATATCGATATTGCATTATCGATATACGGAACGGATCGAGCGTAAATTAGTCCTCGAAATACCACACGACGCCATCTATCCTAAAACCGAAAGCAATTCGTCCGGAGGCGGCTATAGCATATTGGTAAGTATTTATGAGTCGATTATGGTATGATGAAGTATGATAGCTTCTCAACGCCAACATATAATCGAACACTGCCTAGCCTTTCCGGGAGCATATGAAGACTACCCGTTCGATGAGATCATCGATGCCGGGGCGTGGACGGTAATGCGGCATCGCACAAACAAAAAGGGGTTCGCGCATATCTTCGAGCGCGGCGGAAGCGTATGCGTCAATCTGAAATGCGAACCGCTGCGCGCCGACTTCCTGCGCCAAGCATATAAGGGCGTCACGCCTGCTTACCATATGAACAAGGAGCATTGGAACACGGTCGTCCCCGGCGGCGATGTGCCGGACGAGGAATTGCGCCGGCTGATCGCCCATAGCTACGACCTCACAAAGCCCAAGCCGAAGCGAACGAAGAACGCACGCCTTATAGAAATTTACGACCGGCTCCTTTCGCGCTACGGCGATCCCCATTGGTGGCCCGCAGAGACGCCCTACGAAGTTATCGTGGGCGCGGTGCTGACGCAGAACACGGCTTGGGGCAACGTCGAAAAGGCCATCGCCAACTTCGGCGAGCTTTCGCCCGAACGCGTAATGGCTATGGCCCACGGCGAGCTGGCCGGCGTCGTTCGTCCTGCCGGTTTCTTCAATCAAAAAGCCAGGTATCTTCAAACGGTAACCCATTGGTACGCTCAATACGGGTTTAGCGCCGATGCTATTCACAAGCTGCCGCATGACCGCGTTCGCAGTGAGCTACTCTCGCTCAAAGGCGTTGGCCGGGAGACGGCGGATTCCATAATGCTCTACGCCTTCGGATTCCCCTCCTTCGTCGTGGACGCCTACACGATGCGGCTGGTTCGGCGCTTACCGTTGCCCGCCGGAAATAATTACGAGGCAGTCAAAGCGTTCTTCACGCAGAATCTGGATTGTGATGCCGAGCTGTTCAACCGCTATCACGCGCTGATCGTCCTCAACGGCAACCGGCATTGCCGGAAGGAACCGAAATGCGGCGGCTGCCCGATTCTGGAGCTATGCAGAACGGGAAAAGCGCAAACTAAGGATGAAAACAATAGAGCCCAAAAATTATAGGTGAAAAGGAAATTATCCCGAACGCGAAGAAGTCATTATGGTAAAGGATTTGCGCGTTTAATTCCTATCGCTAAATCATGGAATATTGGGCGATAGGCGCGAGAGAATCGGTTCCAAGTGAAGCTTGACAGCCGCGGACTTTGACGCTACTATTTATAGCAACAAATGATTATCATTATAGTACAATTCGAGAGATGATTAATACGGTGACGCCTGTATTATAAGACGAGGGAATGAATATGGCTTCTATTTTTCGCGATAATATATATCGGCTGATTAAAAACCTTGAAAGCATTCACTCTCAACATGAACTGGCGATTGAGGCCGCGGTACGGCTAAGCGCCGGTGTTATTACCGGCGGCAATAAGCTGTTTTTATGCGGTAACGGCGGAAGCGCCGCTACCGCTTCCCATGTAGCAAACGACTTGCTTTGCCATATGAAAAACTGGGCTCGAAAGGGATACGCGGCGATATGCCTGAACGACAGCGCCGCAGCTATTACCTCCCTGACCAACGACTTTGGCTTCGAGCATATATTCGAAAAAATGCTGGCGGCGCTGGCCAAGCGTGGAGACGCGCTGTGGGCCTTCAGCACGAGCGGCAATTCCAGCAACGTGATAAAAGCGATGAATACAGCCAAGGAGCTTGGCATGCAGACGGTGGCCTTCACCGGCGCACACGGCGGAAAAATGAAAGCATTGGCGGACGTATGGTTACCGGCGCCCAGCGATGAAGTGATGCGCGTGGAGGAATTGCATATGGTGTTTGCGCATTGCGTAGCCGAAAGCGTGGAAGCTATCGCTTCCCCTATCGAAGGTCAATGATGAAGCTGGGCGTACTGGTCAGCGGAGGAGACGCGCCCGGTATTAACGCGGCGCTATACTCCGCGTGGAAAACCGCCGCTGCCGCGGGCGCGGAGCTTTGGGGCGTTAACGACGGTTTCGGCGGTATTCTGGAAGAGCGGTTTGGCCGTTTTGCCGCATTAGATCCTTGCCTCATCGCGCAAGCGGGCAGCATATTGCCCACCGGACGGCTTGAATCGTTTCTTGACGAATCAGTAAGGCGTCAGGCCGTACAAAAACTAAAAGCCGCGGGGTTCGGCGGGCTTATGGTGATAGGCGGCAACGGCAGCATGCGAGCCGCCGGCTTGTTGGCGGATCTGGGGTTTCCTACAATAGGCTTACCCGCCACGGTGGACGGCGACGTCTACGCGACTCAAAACAGCGTGGGCTTCATGACGGCTGTACAAGCAGTCTCCGAAGAGGTTGCGGCCCTACACGCGACCGCCTACGCTTATCCTGGCCGCGTGTTTCTTCTGGAGTCTCTAGGCGGAAAGAGCGGCTTATTGGCGTTGACGGCGTCGCTGAGCGCGGGCGCGGATTTTGCCGTAATACCGGAGGCCGAGGCGGCTCCGGCGGCGGTAGCGCTGAAGGTGGAGACAGTGCTTTCGGATCGTCATTCGGCGGTTGGCGTAGTTTGCGAGGGAGCGATGAACACATGGAAAAACGGCGACCAGAACTGCGTAGAAATGTATGCCGAAGCCATCCTGCGGCAAACGGGCGTTCGCGCGCGGTTTGGAATCGTAGGCTATGGGCTTAGGGGAAAAAAGCCTCTGGCGGCCGACGCGTTTTTGGGCGGCGCTTTGGCGCGCTTGGCTATCGGCGGCTTGCTCAAAGGCCAAAGCGGCCTCTTAGCGGGCGAGAAGGACGGAGCGTGCGCTTTATTGAAAAATGATCCCGCCTGCGAAGGGATTCCCATGCGCCGTTTGATGGAGCAAGCGCGCGCTTGTGATATGCTGGTTGAGGTGAGGCGTGACTAAACAAACATACTTCGAAGCGGCGCGGGTTGAAAACTACGCTGTAGGCGCCTTTAATGTAAATACATACGATGAGATGATGGGCGTTTCCGATGCGGCGGCCAAAATAGGCGCGCCCGTAGTTCTTATGGCCAGCATGAGCTCGGCCCGGTTCATTGGACTGAATGATTTTGTGATGCTGGCAAAGAGCATGAGCCGGCGTTTTTCCATCCCCGTATACGCTCATCTGGATCATTGCACTCATCAGGAGCTGCTCCTGGAATGCGCGCGCGCGGGCTTCGACTCCGTGATGTTCGACGGTTCACACCTGCCGTACGAGGAGAATCTGTCCGCAACTAAAAAACTGGCGGAGCAGTGTCACGACATGGGAGTGCTGTTAGAGGGCGAGCTGGGCGTGATTGCCGGGGAGGAAGGAGCGGTGCGAAGCAGCTTCAGCTCCTTCACCGACGCTCGCATGGCGTCGCATTTCGCTCGTGAATCGGGCGTGGACGCGCTGGCAGTTTCCATCGGCAACGCGCATGGGTTTTATAAAGGCAAAGCACAGCTGCAATTTGACTTGCTCGACGATATCGTCGCTAATTGCGACGCTCCCATAGTATTACACGGCGGTACCGGTATCCCCGGCGAGGATATTTTACGCGCGGTAAAAGCTGGCGTTGTAAAGGTGAACGTTGGCACAGAATTGCGCGCGGCTTATCTGAAGAGCCTTCGCGAATACGCCGCGCTTCATCCGCAAGACGGCGACGTGCGCGATTTTACAAAATTCCTGCGTGAACAGCTGAGCGAAACGGCTTCGCGCTATTTGGAGTGGTTCAATTTCAAAGGGCGTCTTGACAACTGAGCGAGCAGCAGCAAAATTTATCAAGAGGTCATAAAAAAGTACATATATTTCAATATATCGTAACTAACATCATGTTTTGAGTAATATTATGCATTCTAATAAGATGCGTATGTCTTTATAATAATAGCTATAATTCTCTTTTTCTTGATTTATGGCGTAAAAACATAGCGAAAGTATGTCCCAAGTTTATAGGAGGTTATCTATGAGCGAACTTCTCACGGCAAAAGTGTTTGCAAAAATGATCGACCATTCGCTTTTACATCCGTCTTTTACAGAGACGGAATTAAAAGAAGAATGTGAAATCGCGAAAAAATATCATGTTTACTCCGTATCCGTGAAGCCGTGCCATGTGAAGCTGGCAAAGCAATATTGCGACGGCAGCGATGTGGAAGTGGGCAGCGTAATCAGCTTCCCGCACGGCAACGCCACGTTGGAGATAAAGCTGGCGGAGACCAAGCAGGTTCTGGCGGACGGCGCTACCGAGGTCGACATGGTGATCAACATCGGAAAGGCCATGGATGAAGACTGGGAGTACATCGATAAAGAAATCGGCTCTGTGGCGGCGCTTACCGATGAAGCGGGCGCTCTGCTGAAGGTTATTTTCGAGAACGACATGCTCAATGCCGCCGGAGAAAAAGCCGCCGTTTATAAGCAAAAGCTATGCGAAATCTGTTCCAAGCACAAGGTCGGCTTCGTGAAAACCTCCACAGGCTATTGTTTCATAAAGGAGCCCGACGGCCGCTGGTCATATCAAGGGGCGACTGACGGCGACCTCGCTTTAATGCGCAAATATTCCGCGCCGGAGGTACAGGTTAAGGCCGCTGGCAAGGTCGGTACGATGGAGGATATGATTCGCATTCGTAAGATTGGCGTCACGCGCATCGGCACAAAGAATACCATTCAGATCATGAAAGACGCGGTAGAGCGTTTCGGAGAATGAAATAATGTTTGCCGAGCCTTGAGCGTATGGCAAGCGAACAATTAGCGGTGTGACATGAAGGATTACATACTTGCAATCGAAATTGGTGGCACAAAGCTTCAGATGGCGCTTGGGTTCCCCGACGGCAGTATTCTGTATAACTATCGCAAGCTGGCCCGGCCGGAGATGGGTCATGAGGGCGTTTTAGAAACGGTATTGGGTTCCTTGCCCCATTTGCAGCAGAAGGCGCGGGAGATGGGCGGGCGCATACTGTGCGGCGGCATTGGATTCGGCGGGCCGGTGGATACCGCTGCCGGCGTGCCTGTGGGTTCAAAACAGGTGCAAGGCTGGGATGGATTTCCTTTGGCCGAACGTATAAGCCAAAGCGTCGGCGTACCGGTATCGCTTTTTAACGATTCCAACGCCGCGACTTGGGGCGAGTATTGTAACGGCTGCGGCAAGGGCAGCAAAATCTTCTTCTATACAAACGTGGGCAGCGGAATAGGCGGCGGAGTTGTTATAGACGGGAAGCTATACGACGGGCAAGGCTACGGCGCCGCCGAGTTTGGCCAGACGTATATGTACGACCCTTGGGGAAGCGCGCCTTGGCCGGTGGATACCGTAGAAAATATCTGCTCCGGTTGGGCGATGGAAAAGCGTCTGCGTAATTTGCCGATTCCGAAAAGCTCGCTGCTGTGGGAATTGTGCGGCGGAAAGCAAAAAGAGCTTACCTGCGCTATGTTGGGCGAAGCCGTACGGCGCGGGGACTCCTTTGCGGACGGAGAATTGGATACGATGTGCCGCGTGTTTTCCGCCGGCTTGGCCGGAGTCATCAGCCAGTACAATCCGGAGCGGGTCGCCATAGGCGGAGGCTTTTCGCTTTTGGGGGATATGTTCATAGGGCGCTTGCGCAAATACACCGCGCAGATGGTGTTTATGTCCTCTGTGGGACGGTATGAAATTCTAAAATGTAAGCTCGACGAGGATATCGTCCTGGTGGGGGTGCTTCGCTTATTAAGCGAAACCGGCCCGGGGCGGGTGAATATCGTTTAGGGGGTGAGCGGGAACGATGCAAATGGATGATATTATCCTAAGATTTGAAGGAGTGTCAAAGCGCTTTCCGGGCGTACAGGCGTTGGATTCGGTTTCCTTTGCTGTCAAGCGCGGCAGCGTACACTGTATCGTTGGCGAAAACGGCGCGGGCAAATCGACGCTTTTGAAAATCATCGATGGGTTATATCGCAAAGACGAAGGCGAAATCATCTTCAACGGCAAGCCGTGGATTCCACAAGGCAGCGCCGAGGCGCACAGATCCGGCATCTGCATGGTTCATCAGGAGCTGAATATCATTTCCGAGATGGCGGTTTTCGAGAATATGTTTTTGGGGCGCGAAACGATGGGAAAGAGCCGCATATTCCTGAACGACCGCGCGATGAAAAAACAGGCTCAAGAATATCTTGACGAGCAAGGGATCGCCGTCAACGCCGGCGAGAAGATGAAGCATCTGTCTATCGCCGAAGCGCAGCTGATTGAAATCATCAAAGCGGTTACCGTGGGCGCGGAAATTATCCTGATGGACGAGCCTTCGTCGTCGCTGACCCAAAAGGAAGTGGAGTTCCTTTTCAGTAAGGTTGCGGAGCTAAAGGCGCGCGGTATCACAATAATCTATATTTCGCACAAGCTGGAAGAGGTTTTTCAAATTGGCGACTACATTTCCGTTTTCCGCGACGGACGTCATATAGATACGGCTCCCGCCAGCACTTTCACCAGGGATACTGTCATCGAAAAGATGGTCGGGCGCAAGATGGACGAGGTGTATCCGCCGCGCAACGCTCAGATTGGCGAAGAAGCCATAAGGGTAGAGCGTTTTTCCAAAGCCGGAGTATTCAGCGATATTTCCTTTTCGGCCGCAAAAGGCGAGATATTGGGCATATCGGGCCTTGTTGGAGCCGGGCGAAGCGAAATTGCCAGAGCTATCATCGGGCTAGACGCTAAGGACGAGGGCGAGGTTTTCTGCAATGGCAAAAAGCTGAAAATCAATAATGTGAACGACGCCATCGCAGGCGGTATCACAATGATATCCGAAGATAGGCGGCGGTATGGATTGGTTTTGCAGCGCAGTGTGCGCGAGAACAGTTCTCTTGTGGCTTTAAGGCATCTATTCGGGCTTATGGTAATTCCTCTGAAAAAGGAAACGGACGCCGTTAGGAAGATGACGGAGCGCCTTTCGGTGAAAACGCCCTCTTTGAACACCGAAGTGCGCACGCTTTCAGGCGGTAATCAGCAAAAGGTAGTTTTGGCAAAGTGGCTTTCGGTTTCCCCAAAGGTGCTTATCATGGACGAGCCTACCCGGGGTATCGACGTCGGGACAAAATATGAGATTTACAAGCTGATGAATCAGATGACTGAGGATGGCATGTGTATCATCATGATCAACTCGGACATGGAGGAATTGCTCGGCATGAGCGACCGTATATTAGTTATCCGCGAAGGGAAAGTAGCGGGAGAGTTAAATCGTATGGAGGCCACGGCGCAAACTATCATGCACATGGCAGTAGGGGGAAAGGAATGAACGGAAAACGAAGTTTAGGATCCGGAAGCAAGTTGGTACAGTTCTATAATAAATTTGGTATCGTATTGATATTGCTGGTGCTCTTGTTTGCTTGTTCTCTTATATCGCCAGCTTTTCTAACTCAGGCGAACGTTATTAACCTGCTTTCACAAATCGCGGTAGTCACCATCTTAGCCTGCGGCATCACCTTGCTGATAATCGCGGGGCAAACGGACTTATCGGGCGGATCGGTTGTAGCGCTTACCGGCTGCGTGTGCGTAGGGACTTTCAAGTTTCTTATCGAAAGCTGGGGCTGGGGCGATTGGATGGGCGCCATAGGCGCGATAACGCTCGCGATTCTTATTGGCATGATCGTAAACTTTGCCGCGGGCGCAATCATTGCGGCGTTTAGAGCGCCGGCCTTTATCGTAACGCTGGCTATGATGCAGGCGGCGCGCGGCGTATGCTACATATACACCGAAGGGAAGCCTATTTATGGCGTCGGCAACATTACGATACTCGGACAAGGGCGGCTATGGGGCGTCATTCCTTATTCGGTCATGATTATGCTGGTGGTTATCATAATTACCTGGTTTATTTTAAGGCGCATGCGCCTGGGGCGTTATCTATACGCTGTCGGCGGCAATTCGGAGGCCGCGGTCGCGGCGGGGCTTAATAGAGGGCGCATCATCATTAACGCCTATTTAATACACGGCGCTTTCGTGGGAATGGCGGGCATCCTTTTCATGACCCGCCTGAATTCCGGCCAGCCGGCTGAGGCGGTCGGCTTGGAGTTCGACGCTATCACGGCGGCTATTATCGGCGGCGCGAGCTTGTCCGGCGGCGCGGGAGGCATCGGAGGCACAATAATCGGTTCCGTCATCATCGGCGTTATTTTCAATATCCTTACTCTAAAAAGCGTACAGTCCTACTATCAAATGATTATCACCGGAACGATTATCGTGCTGGCAGTTATCCTGGACATAATGACAAAGGGCAAAAAGAACTGATCCGCCCGCAGCAGCATTTACCCATCCATGGCGTAGAATATACGCTTATGAATAGGAAAAATAAGGAGGATGTACGAATGAAACGGTTTATCCAATTGACAGTTGTATGTTTGCTCGCGTTAGCGCTTACGCTAACCGGCTGCGCGCCCGCCGCCGCGCCTGCAGCACCCGCTGCG